>JAYUXQ010000659.1:0-25648 GCA_043752905.1 Nannocystis sp.
TCGCGTTGACGAGTCGCGGTGGCCGGCGTAGGACCCTGGCCCGTGAACCCGCTCGTGCCGATCCGCCGCGCCCTCGTCAGCGTCAGCGACAAGTCGAAGCTCGACATCCTCGCGCAGATCCTGATCGACTGCCAGGTCGAGGTCCTGTCCACCGGTGGCACCCACGCCGCGCTCGAGCGGCTCGGTGTCGCGGTCGTCAAGGTCAGCGAATACACGGGCGCCCCGGAGATCCTCGACGGTCGGGTCAAGACCCTGCACCCGAAGATCCACGGCGGCATCCTCGCCCTGCCGACGCCCGCCCACAGCGATGAGCTGCGGCTCCAAGGCATCGCGCCGATCGACCTCGTCGTCGTCAACCTCTACCCGTTTCGCTCGGTGGTCGCGCGCCCGGACTGCGACTTCGAGGAGGCCGTCGAGAACATCGACGTCGGCGGCCCGACGATGGTGCGCGCCGCCGCCAAGAACTGGCAACGCGTCGCGGTGGTCGTCGACCCCGACGACTACGAGGCGCTGGGCCAGGCGCTCGCGGCAGGGGGTAGGGTGCTCCCCGAGGCCCTGCGCCGCCGCCTCGCGCGCAAGGCCTTCGCCCACACCGCCGCGTACGACGCTGCGATCGCCAGCTACCTCGCGCGCTTCGACGACGCCGGCGAGCCGGTCGCCGTCGATGCGTTGCCCGACGAGCTGCAGCGGACGGGCACCGCGCACGGGGAGCTGCGCTACGGCGAGAACCCGCACCAGCCGGCCCGCTTCTACGCCGTCGACGGCGGGCCTGATGAGCCCCCGGGCCTCGACCGCGCGCTCGTGCACCAGGGCAAGGCGCTCAGCTACAACAACCTGCTCGACGCCGACGCCGCCCTCGGCCTGGTCCGAGATCTCGTGAAGCTCGGACCCGCGGCGGCGGTGATCAAGCACGTCTCGCCCTGCGGTGTCGCGGTCGGCGGCAGTGTCATCGCCGAGGTCTACCGGCGGGCCCGCGACGCCGACGCCGAGAGCGCGTTCGGAGGCATCGTCGCGCTGTCGCACGAGGTCGACGAGGCGGCGGCGATGTTGCTCGTCGAGACCTTCCTCGAGGTGGTTATCGCCCCCGGGTACTCGGCCCAGGCCCGGCAGGTGCTGGCGGCCAAGAAGAACCTGCGGGTGATCGAGCTGGCCCTCGGGACAGGTTCCGCGGATCCGCTGCGCCTGCGATCGATCGCCGGGGGCCTGCTCGTCCAGCGCGAGGACAGCATCAGTGTCTCCGCGGCGCAGGCCCGCGTCGTCACCCGGCGCGCGCCGACGCCGGCCGAGTATCGCGACCTCGAGCTGGCGCAGATCGCCGCGAAGTGGGTCCGGTCCAACGCGATCGTGCTGTGCAAGGACGGCGCGACGGTCGGCATCGGCGGTGGTCAGACCTCGCGCGTCGAGGCGTCCCGCCAGGCCAGCGCCCGTGCCGGCGAGCGGGCCCGCGGCGCGGTGCTCGGGTCCGACGCGTTCTTCCCGTTCCGCGACGGCGTCGACGCGGCGGCGGCGGCCGGCGTCACGGCGATCGTGCAGCCAGGTGGCTCCGTGCGCGACGAGGAGACGATCGCGGCGGCCGACGAGCACGGCATCGCCATGGTGTTCACGGGCCAGCGGCACTTTCGCCACTGACCACCGACCACCGACCGCCGACCACCGATCACCGATCATCGACCACCGATCACCGATCACCGATCATCGACTTAAAGAGGACCGACCCATGCGCATCGTCATCTTCGGCGCCGGTGGACGCGAGCACGCGCTGGCCTGGCGCTGCGCCAGCGAGGGCCATGAGGTCCACGTCGCGCCCGGATCCGACGGCATCACGGCCGACGCGACCTGTCACGCGCTCGACCTCACCGACCTCGTCGCTGCGACGACGCTGGCCCGCAAGCTCGCCCCCGACCTCGTGATCATCGGCCCCGAGCAGCCTCTGGTGGACGGCCTCGGCGATCGCCTGCGCGTGGCCGGGCTGGCGGTGTTCGGACCCTCGGCCGCGGCCGCCGAGCTCGAGGGCAGCAAGGCCGCAGCCAAGGCGTTCATGGTCCGTCATGGGATCCCGACCGCGCGGCACGTCCGCGTCGACTCGCTGCACTTCGGCCGCGACGCGCTGCGCGAGTTCGCCACGCCGCCGGTCGTCAAGGCCAGCGGGCTCGCGGCAGGCAAGGGCGTCACCGTCGCGGAGACCTTCGCCGAGGCCGAGCTGGCCCTTCGCGCATGTCTCGAAGGCCAGGTATTCGGCGACGCCGGCGAGACCGTCGTGCTCGAGGAGCGCCTGACCGGCGAGGAGGCCTCCCTGTTCGTGATCAGCGACGGCGAGCGCTGGCTGTGCCTGCCGCCCGCGCAGGACCACAAGCGCCTGCGTGACGGTGATCAGGGCCCCAACACCGGCGGCATGGGTGCCTACTGCCCCGCGCCGGTGTGCGACGCGCGGGTGCTCGCCGCGGTCGAGGCCGAGGTGATCGGCCCCACGCTCGCCGGCCTGCGCGCGGAGGGCCGGCCCTTCGTCGGCTGCCTGTTCGTCGGCCTGATGATCGACGACGGTCGCGCCAAGGTCATCGAGTACAACGCCCGCTTCGGCGACCCGGAGATCCAGCCGGTGCTGTTCGGACTGCAATCGCCGATCGTGCCGCACCTGTACGCCGCGGCCCGTGGCCGACTGGACCCGACCTCCGCGAGGTTGTCCGCGATGCCCGCGGCGACGATCGTCCTCGCCGCCGCGGGGTATCCCGGCCGGGTCGAGCACGGCGCAGCGATCACGGGGCTCGCGGCGGCGGCCGCCCTCCCCGATGTAAAGGTCTTCCACGCCGGCACGCGTCGCGCCGGTGATGGCTGGGTCACCGCGGGCGGGCGGGTCCTCGGGGTCTGCGCCCGCGGCCCGGCGCTGTCGGACGCGATCGCCCGGGCATACGCGGCCGTCGCCGCGATCGAGGTCGCCGGTGGGCAACATCGCCGCGACATCGGCGCCCGCGTCCGGGCAGGTTGACCGCGGCTTGACCGCCGCGCCGTCCGGCGTGGTATGAGGGCACGAGATGGCACTCGTCCGCCCTGTCCGTGGTCTTCGCTACGACCTGAGCCGCGCCGGGGACGCGGGTCTGCTGCTCGCGCCGCCGTACGACGTCGTCGACGAGGCCGGTCGTGCGCGCATCGCCGCCCGCTCGCCGCACAACTGCATCCACGTGATCTTGCCGCGCGGCGAGGGCGACACCAAGTATGCCGAGGGCGCGAAGCAGTTCGAGCGGCTCAAGGCCGAGGCGCTGACCCACGACGAGGCGCCGAGCTTCTACGTGTACCACCAGACCTTTACCAGCGAGGGCCAGCAGTACACGCGCAAGGGCTTCATCGGCCTCATTGAATTGACGCGCTTCGGCGCCGGCCCTGTCCTGCCGCACGAGCGCACGCTCGCGGGTCCCAAGGCCGACCGCCTCAAGCTGATGCGCGCGTGCATGGCCCACCTCGAGCTCGTGTTCGGCATGTTCTCCGATCCCGCGCGCGGCTGGGAGGCCTCGCTCGGCGACCTCGGGCAGCCGGTGCTCGACGCCGACTTCGACGGCGCCCACCATACGCTCTACCGCGTCGACGATCCCGGGGCCACCGAGGCGCTGGCGAAGCTCCTGGCCGATCGCAAGATCTACATCGCCGACGGCCACCACCGCTACGAGACCATGTGCAGCTTTCGCGACGAGCTCGCCGCCGAGGGCCGCGGCGAGACGGCCCGCTGGGGCCTCATCTACCTCAGCAACCTCGACGACCCCGGCCTCGTCGTGCTGCCGACCCATCGCCTCGTGCACTCGGTCCCCAGCTTTGAGCTGGGCGCCACGCTCGCCGCACTGCGACCCTTCTTCGACATCGCCGCGGTCCCGCTGCCCGGCACCGCGGCCGGGCTGCGCGCCCGCCTGGCCGAGTCCGCGGCCAACGGCGCCGCGTTCGGCCTCGCGGTGCCCGGCGAGCGCACGCTGCACGTGCTGAGCCTGCGCAGGGACTTCGAGCCGACCGCCGCGGGCCTCGGTCATCTGCATGCCGCGCTGCAGCGCCTCGATGTCGCGCTGCTGCACGAGCTGGTGCTCGAGCGCGGCCTCGGTATCACTCGCGAGGCGCAGTCGCAAAACACCAACCTGCGCTATTACAAGTCGACCGATGAGGCGCTCGCGGTCGCGGCCGGTCAGCGCGAGGGCGCGGCCGACGTGCAGCTGGTCTGCTTCATGAACCCGACCCCGGTCGCGGACGTGCGGGCCGTGTGCGACAGCGGCGAGGTCATGCCGCAAAAGAGCACCTTCTTCTATCCGAAGATCCCGACCGGCCTCGTGTTCCACGACCTGCGGGACGACCTGGCATGAGCCTCGCGCCCGTCGATGCGGTCGACGCAGGCCTCCACGATCGCCACGATCGTCACGATCGTCACGATCGTCACGATCGCCACGATCGCCACGATCGCCACGATCTCATGGACCTGTCCTTGCCGCGAGGGGCCCGCGACCTGCTGCCGACCGCCGCGCGCCGGCGGGCCCGTCTGACCCAGGCCCTGCTCGCCAGCCTCGATCGCTGGGGCTACGACCCCGTCGTCACGCCCGCGGTCGAGTACTTCGCGGTGTTTGGTCGCTGGCTGACCGAGCGCGACCGCCAGCGCTGCGTCCGCTTCATCGAGGCCGGCACCGGCGAGCTCGTCACCCTGAGATCCGACATCACCCCGCAGATCGCCCGCCTCAGCGCCTTGCAGTTCGGCGATCGCCTGGCCAGCGGCGAGGCCCTGCGCCTGTGTTACGCGGCCGAGGTCGTGCGCCTGGGCGAGGACACGTCGGGCCAGGTCCAGCACCCGCAGGTCGGCGCCGAATTGCTCGGCGACGACGGCCCCGAAGCCGACGCCGAGCTGATCCTCGCGTGCGGCGAGGCCCTGCGCGCCGCAGGCCTCGCCCACCCGACGCTCGAGCTCGCCGACGTCGGCATCGCCCGCGGCGTGTTCGAGCGCCTGCCGACCGGCTGCGACACCGAGACCCTGCACGACCTGCTCGCCCGCAAGGACAGCGACGGCGTCGCTCACTTCGCCCGCGCCCTGCCGATCCGCCCCGAGGCGCGCGACGGCTTGCGCCTGCTCTGCGAGCTGTTCGGCGGTGCCGAGGTTTTGACCAGAGTCCCGCCCGACATCCGCGCCGCGTGGCCGTGGCTCGACCACGCGTTGCGCCGGCTCGAGACCGTCGTCGAGCTGTGTAACCGCGTCGACGCCGATCTCGTCGCGCGCCTGATCATCGATCTCGGCGAGGTCCGCGGGCACGACTACTACACCGGCCTGCGCCTGCGCGCGTGGGCCTCCGGCGTCGCCGCGCCGCTGGTATGCGGCGGGCGCTACCGCGGCGGGGCCGGCTTCGCCGTCGAGCTCGACGCGCTCGAGGCCGCGATCGATCACACCGGCGCGCTCCCCGAGCCGCGCCGTGGTGGCGTCGTCGTCGTCGCCGAGGACGCGAGCGTCCGGGCCCAGGCGACCGCGCTCGCGTGGTCGCTGCGCCAGGCCGGCGGGCGCGCGTGGACGCAGGTCGGGCTCGGGCTGGAGGCCGCGAAGGAGGCCTCCGGTGCGGCCGAGCGGATGATCCACCTCGGGACAGGCGGGGCCGTCAGCAGCTGGTTGCGCGGCCCCGGTGAGGGATGGCAGAGCGCCGAGGAGAGCGAACCGAAATGACGACGCTGATCGTGGTCGGGGCCCAGTGGGGCGACGAGGGCAAGGGCAAGGTCGTCGACTATCTCGCCAGCCAGGCGCAGGTGGTCGCGCGTTACGCCGGGGGCAACAACGCCGGGCACACCCTCGTGCTCGGCGCCCGCAAGATCGTCACGCACCTCGTGCCCTCGGGCTGCGCCTATCCGGGCACCGCCTGCGTGCTCGGGGCCGGCATGGTGATCGACCCCGAGGTCTTCCAGGCCGAAGTGGCAGAGTTGCAGCGCTCCGGCATGCTACTCGGCGATGAGCTCAAGGTCTCGCTCGACGCCCACGTGATCCTGCCGTACCACCGCGCGCTCGATGGCTTGCGCGAGGATCGGGCCCGGGACGGCGCGGCCCGGATCGGCACCACACGCCGCGGCATCGGGCCCGCCTACGAGGCCAAGGCGGCGCGCCGCGGCGTACGCGTGCGTGACCTCCTCGATGCTGCGCGGTTGAGAACTCGCCTCGAGCAAAACCAGTCCCCCGTCGACGCCGAGCTGGGGCGCCATGGCGCCCCGCCGATCGACGTCGCGGCGATCCTCGCGGCCGCCGAGGGCTGGGCCACCTGGCTCGCAGGCAAGGTCTGTGACGTCGGCGCCTTCGTGCACGCCGCCGTGCAGCGCGGCGAGCGGGTCCTCTTCGAGGGCGCCCAGGGTGCGCTGCTCGACCTCGATCACGGCACGTACCCGTACGTGACCTCGTCGACGACGCTGGCCGGCGGCGCGTGTGCCGGCCTCGGGATCGGCCCCACGCTGATCGACGCGGTGTGGGGCATCACCAAGGCCTACACCACCCGCGTCGGCGCGGGGCCGTTCCCGACCTGCGAGACCGGACCCCTGGGCGAGCTCCTGCGCACCGCTGGCGACGAGTACGGCGCGACCACGGGACGCCCGCGCGACTGCGGCTGGCTCGACCTCCCGGCGCTGCGTCACAGCGCCCGGCTCAACGGGCTCACGGGTCTGTGCATCACCAAGCTCGACGTGCTCGCCGCGCTGCCATCGGTGAGAGTGTGCAGGCGCTACGCCGACGGGGCCGAGCCCGGCACCGTCGAGCTCGCCGACGTCACCCCCGAGTACGAGCCGGTCCCCGGGTGGGGTGACCCGGATCTGCGGACGCGGATCACCTCCGCGCGGACGCTGGAAGATCTCCCGCCGGCGGCCCGCGCCTACCTCGACGCGGTCGAGGAGGCCGTCGGCGTGCCCATCGCCCTCGTCTCCGTCGGCCCGGATCGGGCACAGACCATTCTCACCCGGGCCGCGTTCGGATGACCCTGCGCCCGGGAACCATCAGGATCCTCAGGATCCGCGAAACCATCCAGATCGTCCGGCTCCCCGGGTACATGGTGCAAAGACCCGTCCGAAGCGGGCGAACGGGGCAACCGAGCCGGTCCATGCCAGGGACGGGTCTCCTCGACAGACGTGCAGGGCAGGGGCCAAACGCCGGTCATTCGGCGTCCGTTGTTGTACCTACCTACCCGATTTCCTATACTGGCGGCCCCGCGGACACAGTCGGTTCTGCAGGGCGCCGTCGCGCTCTGGCGAGCGACTCCCAGGAATCACGCTCATGAAGATCGAATGCGATAAGTGCGGAGCCAAATACTCGATTGCGGACGACAAGGTCCGCGGCAAGACCTTCAAGATCCGCTGCAAGAAGTGCAGCAACGTGATCATCGTCCGCGACAAGGCGGGGGGTGGCGATGCCGCGGAGAGCGAGGCCCCGGCGGACGAGCCCGGCTGGCACCTTGCGATCGGTGGCGAGACCGTGGGTCCGCTGACCGAGTCCGAGGTCCGTGAGCGGTACGCCGCCGGCGACATCGATCGCGACACCTCCGTGTGGCAGGAGGGCTTCGAGGACTGGTTGCCGCTCGGCGACGTCCCGACCTTCAGCGACCTCGCCGAGTCCGGTGGATCCGCCGGTGCGGCGGCTCCGGTCGCTGCGGCCGATCCCTTCTCTGCGGGTGGCGACGACTACAGCAGCGGTGGCGGCTTCGGCGGTGGCGGTGGCGGCAGTGACGACTTCGGTCGCAACGCCGAGCCCGCCCGCGCGTCGAGCTCCGGTTCATCTGGTTCATCTGGTTCATCCGGTTCATCTGGTTCATCTGGTTCATCTGGTTCATCTGGTTCATCTGGTTCATCCGGTTCATCTGGTTCATCCGGTTCCTCACTCGGCGCCGCGAGCTCACGTCCCGGGTCCCAGGCCGCCGCGTCGCCGGCTGCTGCGCAACCGGCAGCGGCAGGCGACTCGCCACGGGTCAGCGCCCTGACCTCCGCGCGTAACGAGAACTCGGTCCTGTTCTCCCTCGACAGCCTCTCTGCCGTGGCCATGGGTGGCGGCGGGAGCAAGTCCTCCGGTAGCAGCAGCTCGAGCCCGAGTTCGTTCTCCGTCGGCGGTGGTGGCGGTGGCGGTGGCAGCAGCCACACGCCCTCGGCCGCCGGCAACAGCGAGGGCTCGGGCCTCATCGACATCCGCTCGATGGGCGCGATGCTCGGCGGTGGCGGCGGTGGTGGTGGTGGTGGCGGCAACGACGACGACCGCGACGACTCGATGCTGCCCAGCTTCGGCGGCACCGGCTTCGGCGGCCTCGCAGCTGCGCCGCTGTTGACCGCAGCCCCGGCCGGCGGCCCCGAGCCGATCGCCGCGGAGCCGCAGCGCAACAACCAGACCCCGCTCTACCTGTTGATCGGCGTGCTCGTGCTCGGCCTCGGCGGCCTCGCAGCCTACGTGCTGACCCGCCCGCCGCCCGAGCCGCAGGAGCGCATCGTCGAGCGCATCATCTCGCCCGCCGTCCAGCCCGATAAGAAGGACGAGGACGACGACAAGGACAGGAAGAGGGTCAAGGAAGACGAGGCCGAAGCCGAGGCTGCCGACGCTGGCGCCGACGCGCCCCCGGACGAAAAGGCCGGCACCACCAAGACCGGGAGCAAGACCGGGAGCAAGACCGGCGACGCTGGCGGTACGCCGACGGCTACCGGCGACACCAAGGTCGAGACCAAGGAGACCAAGAAGGCGCCCGAGGGCGACGCGACCCCGTCGGTCGAGTGCATCCTCGATCCCTCGAAGTGCAAGAAGAGTGGCGGCAGCGGCGGCGGCGCCAAGCCGCCCCCGGACAGCAGCATGCCGGAGAAGCTCGAGCTCGCCGACATCAAGGCCGGCACCTCCGGTCCCAAGGCGTCCGCGGAGAGCAATTGTAAGGGCAAGGCCAAGGGTGGCGAGAAGGTGAAGATCAAGCTCTCGATCGCCGGCCCCGCCGGCACCGTGCTCAGCTCCTCGGTCGACGACGACGCCGGCAACGCGGCGCTCGGCAGCTGCGTCGCCGCCGAGCTCAAGAAGGCGACCTTCAAGAAGGTCCAGAAGGAGCAGATCGGCACGATCGTCTCCGTGTCGTTCTGACCCCTCGTTGTGAGCGCGCCGGGACCTGCTCCCGCGCGAGGTCGAAGCCGCCCACGAGGCGGCTTTCGCCGTTGGAGCACCTCACCCCCGCGCTCGCATCACGCTCGCATCACGCTCGCCACGCTCGTGCCGGCGGGCGCCGCGACGCCGGTCGTCGGGTACGTCGTCGATACCAGGTCGCCGCGCCGTCGCTATCAGGAATTCGGGGCTAGGCAGCGCGGTACTTTTGCGGCAGGCTGGTCTGTGCAGGACTTGCGACTCGCCGCGTCGCAGCTGCGCGCCGCGAGCCTTGATTGGCCGTGATGCGTTTGACCGCCCCCGGAAGCCGCCGCCCGCCTTCCCCAAGTCGTCCAGGAGTTTAAGCCGTCATGTCCAACACCGAGAACTCAGCTCTGATCGCACTCAGCGAGCTCAAGAACCTCGAAGCCAACCGCGTGGCCGACATCGAGTCCGCGAAGAAGTCCAAGGAGGAGTCCGAGCGCCGCGCCCGCGAGGACGCTGAGCGCCGCGCCCGCGAGGAGGCCGAGCGCATCGCCAAGGCCGAGGCCGACCGCCTCGCCAAGCTCGCCGCAGAGCAAGAGGCCCGCGACCGTGAGGAGCGCCTGCGCCTCCAGGAGGCCGACCTGCGCGCCCGCGCGGAGCAGGAGGCCCGCCTGAAGGAGGAGCAGATGCGCCTCGACGCCCAGGTCAAGCTCGCCGAGAAGAAGGCCAAGCCCGTGTGGTTGTACGCCGTCCTCGGCCTGCTCGTCGTCGGCCTCGCCGGCGGCGGCTACTGGGCCTACGACAACGCCCAGCGCACCGCCGAGGAGACTCGCATCGCCAAGGCCGCCCAGGACAAGCAAAACGCCGAGCAAAAGGCCGCGATGGAGGCGCTCGTCGCCGAGCTCAAGGGCCTCAAGGACGAGCAGGACAAGCTCCAGAAGCAGAAGCAGGAGCTCGACGACAAGCTCAACAACGTCACCGACGCGGCCGAGAAGTCCCGCCTGCTCGCCGAGAAGGCCGCCCTCGACGCCCAGCTCGCCGACAACGCCAACAAGCAGACCAAGAAGCGCGGCCAGACCAAGCCGGCCGGTGGCGGCGACGACAAGCCCGCGAAGTCCAAGGGCAACGTCTCGGTCACCAAGACCGACGACCCGCTCGACGGCCTCTGATCCCTCCGGCTCACCGCATCTGCCGCGAGCCGCCTGCCACGCCGAACAGGCAAGGCAGGCAAGGCAGGCAAGGCAGGCAAGGCAGGCAAGACACATGAGCGCTGGCGAGGAAACAGCCCCTTGCCCGGCGCTCTGATCTTTGTTAGGAAGGCTCCCCGTTACCGGCCTGGTAGCCAAGTGGTAAGGCAGAGCTCTGCAAAAGCTCTATACGCCGGTTCAATTCCGGCCCAGGCCTCTGAATCGAGATCTTCAAGCCCCCGCCGGTTCGCCAGCGGGGGCTTCGTCGTTCTCGCCTCCGCATGTCGACGCGTCGTACGCATCGTATGCCCTCGCCAGGTGGCGCCCGTGCCGGCCCGTGAACGTTGTTCACCTCGAGGTCGACGCGCCGGAGCGCCTCCACTGCGCCAGGCGACGGTGACGTGCGCGCCACGGCAGGCGAGACAGGCGTCACGGCCGGCGTTACCATCCTTTCGGCGCGTGGACCGTTCGGGTCCTCGTGACGATGCCGATGACGACCAGGCCACAGGAAGCACGCGTAGTCCGGGAGGGCTCCGCCGCCAACGACCCGCTGCTGGGAGCGACCTTTGCGGGTCGCTACACGATCCGCCGCCTGCTCGCGCGCGGGGGCGTCGGTGTCGTGTATCTCGCACAGCAACGCGACCCGGACCGCGACGTCGTCGTCAAGGTGCTCGCGCCCAACTGGATCGACAACGCCGAGGCCGTCGCGCGCTTCGAGCGTGAGGGCCAGCGCCTCAACGCCCTCAAGCACCCGAACATCGTCGGTTTGTACGAGTGCGGGCGCGAGAACGACGTCGCCTACCTCGCGATGGAGCACCTCGACGGCGAGCCGCTCAGCGACTACCTCACGCGCAAGGGCGGTCGCCTGCGCATCGAGGACTTCGTCCCGATCGCCGCGCAGATCCTCAAGGGCCTCGGCTACGCCCACTCGCGCGGGCTGATGCACCGCGACATCAAGCCCAGCAACATCATGCTGTGCGTCCGCAAGGGCCGCGCCAACTTCGTCAAGATCCTCGACTTCGGTATGGCCAAGCTGGTCGCCGGTGAACGCGAGATCACGGCGGAGCAGATCGTGGGCACCGTCGACTATCTCTCGCCGGAGCAGATCAAGGGCGAGGCCGTCGACGCTCGCGTCGATGTCTACGCCCTCGGCGTCCTGTTCTATCTCATGCTCGCCGGTCGCACCCCCTTCGACGCCGACAACAACGCCGCGATCCTCTACAAGCACGTCAACATCGCCCCGCGTCCGCTCGACGAGGTGCTCGCCGCCGGCCACGATGTCCCGCGCGGGCTCGTCGAGCTCGTGATGCAGTGCCTCGAGAAGGACCCGGAGGGGCGCCCCGCCGACGCCGACGCGATGGTCGAGGCGCTGATCGACTGCGTGCCCTCGTCGCTGTTCCACCTCCCGGTCGCCGACGGCTCGCCCGCCACCAGCGGCTCGACCGCCACCAGCGGCTTGACCGGCTCGACCGGCTCTCTCATCTCGATGCTCGCACCGGCGGTCAACGCGTCCGGCTCGGGCGTGCAGCCGATGCCGGACGTCTCGAGCGCCAACCTCGAGCGCCCCGGCGACGTCGGCGAGCGCCCGGCGACGCTGCGACGCACCCGCTCGCCGACGCAGAACAAGCTGCGCCCGCCGACGCACGGTAAGATCCGTCCGCCGACGCTGCCGCCCGGCGCCTCGCTCGTCAGCGCGATGATCCGCCTCGACGCCCTGGGACGCCCGGCCAAGCGCAACAGCTGGGGCATCATCCTCGGCAGCGCCGCGGCCCTGCTCGCCGGTGGCCTGCTCGCGGCGGTCTACGTGCTCGGCGATCGCGGCGGCGACACCCGACCCGCGGCCGTGGTCGCCGGCGCCGAGGGCCACCAGCCCAGCCGCGCCCACGCCACCGAGATCCTCGACCGCGTCGACGGCGAGATCCTGGCCGGCGAGTTCGACCGCGCGCGCGCCAGCCTCGACGCCGCGACCGCCGACATCGACGCCTTCCCGGAGCTCTCGCAGCGGGCCGGACGTCAGCGCGACCGCATCGCCGTGGCCACCACCTTCGCCAACGCGCAACGCCTCGAGAAGGACGGCAAGCTCGCCGCGGCCCTCGGCGCCTATCAGGACCTGCTGGCGATCGACCCGACCCACGTCGACGCCCGCGCCGCGGTCGCCCGCCTCGGCCCCGCCGTCAACCCCTCGCCCACGGTCCTGCTCCCGCCCGGCAGCAAGCAAGCGCCGGTCGTGCGCCGCGGCGGCAAGCCCGGCAAGCCCGGCGAGCCCGCGCCGAACGCCGCGCCGAACGCCTCGCTGAACGACCCCGCGACACCGCCCGTACCCAGGGCGCCCCCCGAGACCCCGCCCGAGGAGGACCCGTTCCTCCCGGTCGCCAGGCAGGACGACGACGGCATCTTCTTGCCGGTCGGAGGTAACAAGTGAAGCTCGCCCCCGGTCCCCTCGCTCGCCTGGTGCCCGTATGTACCGCGCTGTCCCTCGGGACAGGTCTTCCGGGACATGTCCTCGCGGCCAGCGTGGTCGAGATCGTCGAACGAGTCGAACCTGCGGAGGCGCCGGCCACGGACACCGCCCCGGCGAGCACCGCCACGCCGGCCGAGCAGGCGAGCGCTGCGGAGCTCAGCGCCCAGGCGCGCGAGCGCTTCCGGGCCAAGGACTACGACGCCGCCGTGCGGCTGTTTGAGCAGGCCCACGCGGTCGACCCGAGCCCCAACTACCTGTTCAACATCGGCCGCGTCTATGAGGAGAAGCGCGACCTCAAGGCCGCGGTCGACTACTACCAGCGCTTCGTGATGGAGCCCCGCGTCGAGATCGGCGCGCGCGAGCAGGCCGTCCAGCGCCTGCGCGTGCTAAAGGCGATCCTCAACGAGACCGAGCCACAGCCTCCGTCCGGCTCCACCACCGGCACCAGCACCACGACCGGACCGACCCCCGGCGTGCCCACCGACCGCGCCCCCGCCGGGCCCGCGGACCCGAACAAGGGCATGCGCCTCGGCGGCTACGCGCTGCTTGGCGTCGGCGGTGTGGGGATGATCGTCGGCGGCGTGTTCGGCGGGCTCACGCTCGCCAAGCGCAGCGCGCTCGACGACAGCATGATCGCCGAGGACCGGCGATCGATCGCCCACACGGGCAAGAGCTTCGCCGTCATCGCCGACGTCGGCCTGTTCGCCGGAGCCGCGCTCGCGGTCACCGGCCTCGCGCTCGTGCTCGTCGCCCGCAAGCGGGGATCGTCGCGCAGCGCGGTCGTCCCGAGCTTCGGGCGCAACCACGGCGACCTGCACGCCGGCCTGACCTGGAGCGTCCGGTTCTGATCGAAGGAGCCCGTCATGAAGCCCGCACCGCGCCGCGCCTGGTATCTCGCTTCCGCTGCAACGCTCGCCACGGGGGCGCTGCTCGGCGCCTGTTCGCTGGCCGTCGACTTCGCCGAGTGTCGCAACGACGCCGACTGCCTCACCAAGACCGGCGAGCAGTGGAATTGCCGCGACAGCCGCTGCGTCGAGCCGCCCGGGACCACCGGCGCGGCCACCACGACCACGCAACCACCGACCACCGGCGACACCTCGACCACCGTCACGCCGACCTCGAGCACCGGCGACGACCTGACCACCGGATCGGTCACCGTGACCACCGGCACTGGCGAGGAGACGACCACCGACCCGGGCAGCAGCAGTGACACCGGCACTCCGACCTGCACCTTGCACAGCGAGTGCGAGGCCGCGCTCGGCGACGGTTACCTGTGCATCGACGGTGACTGCATCAGTGCCCTGACCGACGAGTGCCAGAAGTTCGTATGGCCGAGCCAGGGCTCGCACGACAAGGTCGTGCTGCTCGGCGCGATCGTGCCGACCAGCCCGCCCTACGACGTCATCACCGTGCCGCTGCAAAACGGCGTGCAGCTGGCGATCGAGGACTACAACCGCACCACCGACCTCCCGGGTGGCCACCGGATCGCCTGGATCGCTTGCGACGACGCCGGCAGCGCGGTCAAGGCGATCGCCGCCGCCAAGCACCTGACCGGGACCCTCAAGGTCCCGGCGATCGTCGGCCCGATCTTCAGCGAGCAGGTCATCGCCGTCGCGCAGGCCGTCACGATCCCGGCGGGCACTTTTTTGATCACCCCCGCGGCGACCAGCAAGGCGATCACCACCCTCGACGACGACGGCCTCGTCTGGCGCCCGATCTCCAGCGACGTGTACCAGGCCAACGCGCTCGCCGATCGCGTGCTGCAGCTCGACCCGAACTCGACGCGCGTCGCCCTGCTCGGCAAGGCCGACGCCTACGGCAAGGGCATCATCAGCGACGTCACCAAGCGCCTGAGCAAGCTGCTCGGCGCCGGCTTCAAGACCTTCGAGTACCCCGACCCGGCCGGCCTCACGCAGGACCAGCTCGCCAACGAATACTCCGCTGTCCTGGGCCCGGCCTGGGTACCCAAGGGCATGCACCCGGACACCTTCTTGTTCGCCGGCACCAGCGAGGTCGCGTTCTTCGTCGCCGGCATCATGAACCTGTGGAACTCCGAGGGCATGCTGGTCCCCGCGCCGCGCATGATCGTCACCCACGGCGCCGTGCCTGGCCTCGAGGGCATGGTCAAGTCGGCGGCCAGCGACGCCGACAAGATCACGTTGATCGAGAACCTCGAGGGCGTCGCCCCCGACGTACTCGACCCCGACAACTTCGCCAGCTTCAACGTCCGCTACAAGCTGCGCTTCAACGACACCGACGCGATCACCTTCTCCTCGCTCGCCTACGACGCCGCGCTGGTGACGATCTTTGCGATGTCGGCGATCCCCCAGGGCGAGGCCGTCACCGGCGCCGCGATCGCCGGGAACGTCGGCAAGCTGGTCGGCGGCAACGGGCCCAAGGTCAGCTTCGGCGACGTCGACGGCACCGAGCTGCTGTTCATCAAGAAGGCCCACAACGCGCTCGTCAGCGGCGGCACCGTCGACCTCAAGGGCGTCAGCGGCGAGCTGAACTTCGACCTGACCACCGGCGAGGTCCGCACCAACGTCATAGGCTGGGGCCTCGAGCCCAAGGACATGATGAACCCCACGGTGCCCGTCCTGACCCCGCTTCGCGTCTACGTCCTCGACCCGGTCCCCTCCGAGGTCGGGACCTGGATGAATCTCCCGTAGAACGCTGTACACAGGCCCGGGGCGGCGGCTCACGTCGCGCGGGCAGACGTCGGGCGAGGGCCTGCGCTACGCTCGCAGCGTGGAGCCTCGCACCACCCGGACGCACCGCCGCGGCATCGCTCCGATCCACGACCCCCAGCCCGGGACGACGATCGGCGGCCGCTACACGATCGTCCGTCTGATCGCCCGCGGCGGCGTCGGTCTTGTGTATCTGGCGCGCCAGTCGATCAGCAACGACGCCGTGGTCGTCAAGGTGCTCGCGGCCAACCTCGTCGGCGACGTCGAGACCTCGGCTCGCTTCGATCGCGAGGCCCAGCGCCTGCGCGGGATCCAGCACCCCAACATCGTGGCCATGGTCGACTATGGCCACGCCGCCGGCTCCGCCTACCTGGTGATGGAGTACCTCGAGGGCGAGCTGCTCAGCGCCTACGCGACCCGTCAAGGCCCGCTGCGGCTCGCCGACTTCACGCCGATCGCCGCGCAGATCCTCACGGCGATCGGCTACGCGCACGAGCACGGCCTGATGCACCGCGACCTCAAGCCGAGCAACATCATGCTCTGCACTCGTAAGGGCCGCGCCAACTTCGTCAAGATCCTCGACTTTGGCATGGCCAAGCTCGTCGACGACGAGCGCGACATCACCTCCGAGCAGATCGTCGGCACCGCCAACTATCTCTCACCGGAGCAGATCCGCGGCGAGGCGATCGACGCCCGCGTCGACGTCTACGCGATCGGCGTCATGTTCTACATGCTGCTCGCGGCGCGCCTGCCGTTCATCGCCGACAACAACGCCGCGCTGCTCTACAAGCACGTCCACGAGCCGCCGTCGCCGCTGGCAGAACACCTGCCCGCGGGCCACGACATCCCCCAGGGGCTGATCGCCCTCGTGCATCGCTGCCTCGCCAAGGCGGTCGCCGACCGGCCCATGGACGCCAACGCCGTGGTCGCCGAGCTGGTCGCCTGCGTGCCCGGCGAACTGTTCCACCTGCCCGTCGCCCAGGGTGGCACCGCGACGGCATCCTCGTCGTACGCGGTGCTCCCGGCCGGCGTCGAGGCCGGGCCCGATGACCTCAGCGGCCGCCTGACGCGCCCGGTCCAGTCGTTGCGCGCCGCCCAGACCGGCAAGGCCGCGACGACCGACCGCGAGGCCGCCCCCACCACGCCGATCACCGGCGCGATCGCGTCGACCGGCAGGGCCCGCACCGCTAACCGCCTGCCACGCATGCGCCCGGCCACGCTGCCGCCGATCGTGAGGGCCCCGCCGACACCACCCGCGGAGGGCGGCAAGCTCTGGCTGGTCCTCGCGAGCATCGTCACGCTGGCGCTGCTCGGCCTCGGCGGATGGCTCGTGTCACAAGCCGGGCGCACCACCGACGCCTCCCAGGGCCCCGCGGTGCCCGACGAGCGCCGCCTCGCCGCGCGCCTCGAGCAGGTCGAGCTCGACCTCCTCGGCGGCGAACTGGGGCGCGCCCGCGCCGGCCTCGACGCGGCCGAGCCCAGCTTCGCCGGTATACCCAGGCTGCGCAGCCGCGCCGACCTGCTACGCCGTCGCCTCGACGTCGAGACGAAGCTCGCCGCGGCCCGCACCCTCGAGCAGGAGGGCAAGACCGCCGAGGCGCTCAGCGGCTACCGCGACGCGCTGACCCTCGATCCCAACCATGCCGGCGCCCGCGAGGCCCTCGTACGGCTCAGCGCCCCGGCCATCACGCCGACGCCCGCGCGCCCGTCACGACCCCGCGGCGATCGGCCCGGCGAGACCAGGCGCGTCGAGCGTCCGGTCGAGGGCCCGACCGAGGTCCTCGCCCCCGCCAAGCCCGAGGACGACGGCCTGCTCGGCGACGGCAAGCAAGACGACGCCGTGTTCCTGCCGGACGGCCACTAGCCCCCCGAGGTGGCGCTCACCCGGGTGTGCAGGGCAGGGCGGCGACGGTGAGGTCGTCGATGCTCCAGCCCGCGAAGTCCGGGGTCGCCCCGACCCGCTTGGAGCAGATGCGGACGCGAAAGCCCTTGGCCTGAAAACCAGTCGCGTCGAACTTCACGAAGGTCCACGCGGCGTCGTTGGTCAGCGCGGCGTAGCCGGTCTCGAGCGTGTTCCAGATCGCCCCGTCCCACACCTCGACGCTGTGCACCACCCCCGGCTTCGCCGGCGCGTGCAGGTGGCGCCAGAAGCTGACCCACAGCGCCCCCGCGAGCTTGCTGGTGTCGATCGCCGGCGAGCTCATGCACCAGCGCGCGTGGCCCGGCGAGGTGTCGAGCCCACCGATGACCGTGCCCGCGATCATGTCGTCGTCGCCCGCCGAGTGATCGGTCGCCGGGTCCGCGCCGCCGACCCCCGACGCCGACGGCACCGCGACGCCGATCTCCCACAGCTCGTCGAACTCCCAGCCGCCCGCGGCATCCGAGAAGTCCTCGAAGAACACCGCGCCGACCCCGTTCGGCAGGCAGCTGCCCGCCTTGCACGCCGACGCCGCGGTGCAGCTGTCGCCGTCGTCGCAGCTCGTGCCGTCGGCCAGGTCACCGACCAGGCACGCCCCCGAGCTCGGGTCGCACTGACCCTGCGTGCACGGCGAGTCGAGCCCGCTGCAATCTATCGACTCCTTCGGCGCACACGCACCGGACTGACAGGTCGAGCTCACGCTGCACAGGTCGTCGTCGTCGCACGACTCGCCCTCGAACGCCGGCGCGACCGCGCAATGAAACGCCTTGCACACGCTGCCCATGCACATGCCGGTCTGCGCCGGGCAGTCGCCGGCGTCGAGGCACTCCGGCGTCACGCAGGTCCCCCCGTCGCAGGCGAGGCTCATGCAATCCTCGTTGCCCGCGCACCCCTGTCCCACGGGACAGGTGGCGCATGGTCCCCCGCAGTCGAGGTCGCTCTCGCCCTGGTTCTGGATCCCGTCCTCACAGGTCGGCGCTGGCTCCCCGCTGCTGCTGCTGCTGCTGCTGTCTGACGCCACTGTGCTGGTCATGACGTCGTCGCCGGTCGTCCCGTCGCCCGTGACACCCGTCGTGCTCGACGCCTCGTCGCCGGTCTCGGTCCCGGTCATCGCCGGCGGCGACGGACACCCGGCCAACATCCAACCACCGACCACGACCCCAAGGCCGGAGATCCACCCCGCGCCACCACGCTCGCAAACCATGTCGACACGCTATCGACTGCGGCCGCGGCGGACAAGCACGGTGTCTCGCCGATCGTCTGCGCCGGGCGCTGACGCCCCGTGCGCGCGACGATCTGGCCATGAGGACAGGTTATCGCGCCCGGCCGCGAGGCCGCGCGCGGGCCTGCGCGACATCATCTGTCCCCGAGGACAGGTCAGGCCTGCGGCGGATCGGGTAGCCAGCAGGTCACGACCGTCCCACCGCCCTCGCGCGCCTCGATGCGCAGGCTGCCGGCGTGGGCCTCGACGATCTCGCGGCACAGCGCGAGCCCGAGGCCCGAGCCGGTGCGCTTGGTCGAGTAAAACGGCAGCAGCACCTTGGACATCAGCTGCGGCGGGATCCCGGGCCCGCGGTCGAGCACCTGCAGCTCGTAGCCACCCTCGACGCGGACCAGCTTGACCGCGACGCCCTCGGCCGTGCCGCCGGCCTCGACCGCGTTCTTGAGCAGGTTGATCAGCGCCTGCTCGATCTGCGAGCGGTCGATGTGGGCCAGCGCGTTGAGGTCCTCGTGGCGGGCGATCAGCTCGAAGCGCACGAGGTCGATCAGGCGGTCGAACAGGCTGCGCCACTTGATCGCCTCGATGCGCGGGCGCGGCAGGCGGGCGAATTGCGTGTACCCGCGCAGGAACTCGCCGAGGTGCTTGGCCCGCTCCTCGATCGTGTCGATGATGCGGTCGAGCCGGGCGTCACGCGCGTCGGCGTCGTTGATCAGCCGCGCCGAGTGCAGCAGCGACGAGATCGGCGCCAGGGTGTTGCCGATCTCGTGGGCGATCAGGCGCAGCACCTTCTTCCACACCTCGACCTCCTGGCGCGCCAGCTCGTGGGTCAGCTGCTTGACCGTGAACGCGGTGTGCGGCCTGCCCCCCATCTGGATGTGCCGCTGCACGAGGTGGTACGCCGCGAACTCGCTGCCGGGCTGCTCGACCGTGAAGAGCGCGTCGCGGCCGCGGGCGATCGCCTCGCGCAGCTCGCTCGGCTGGTCGGCGAGGAACTCCGAGAACTGCGCGCCGATCAGTCGGGCGTCGGCCGCCTTGAGCCAGGTCTGCGCCGCGAGGTTGACGTACACGATCTTGCCGTCACTGTCGCACAGCACATAGGCGCTGGTCGTCACCGCGAGCAGCGTCTCCAGCAGCTCCTCGCGCTCCTCGAGCTCGCTCTGCGTGCGCCGCAGGGCCGTGACGTCGTTGACGAAGCCCTCGATCGCGAGCAGCTGCCCGCCCATCCCGAACACGCCCTGACCCTGCTCCCACAGCCAGCGCGGCTCCCCCTGCGCCGTGATCACGCGATAGCTCGTACGGTACGGACGACGCGCCTCGATCGCGGCCTGCACCGTCTGCCACACCAGCTCGCGGTCGTCCGCGTGGATGATCGTCCCGTAGTGGACGCGGCCCGACACGAAGTCCTCGGCGGGGTAGCCGGTCAGCTCCAGACAGCCGTCGCTGACGAACTCCATCGGCCAGGACGGGTCGTTGAGGCAGCGAAACACGATACCGGGCAAGTTGCCGATCAGCGTCTCGAGCGTCCGGTGGCTCTCGCGGGCGCCGGCCTCCGCCTCGCGCCGGTCCTCGAGCAGCGCCAGCTTGCGCTCGACCGCGTCGAGCCGCGCGGCCAGCCCCGCGCCGCTAAACGGCCGCACGAGGAAGTCCATCGCCCCCGTGGCCAGCAGCGCGGCCGCCTTCGTCTCGTCGCCCGTCACCGCCAGCACCACCGTGTCCGGATCGGTGAACACCGCCCGCAGCTCCACACCCGCGGGCAGACAGCGGTCGTCGACCACCGCCAGGCGCACGTCCGGGCGCGGGGTCAGCGTCAGCTCCGGTGCGAACTCCAGCCGGTGCCCCCGCGCCTGCAACAGCTTGGCGAACGCGGCCCGCAACGCGTCGTCCGCGGTGAGGATCAGGGTGCAGGGCGCGAGGGCCGGATCGCTGGCGGCGGACACGGGCGTAGCGTAACCCGGACCGGCCGGGGCGCGCGGCAAGTCGGACCCGCGGCGCCGCACGCCCGTCGGCGCGAGGTCAGCCGCGCGGCGCGGCGGCGACCGCAGCGAGCACGGCCTCGGCGTGACCGGGGACCTTGACCGGCTGCCAAACCGCCTCGATCGCCCCGTCGGGCCCGATCACGAAGGTGCTACGCAGGATGCCGAGGCTCTTGCGCCCGTACAGCACCTTCTCGCCGTAGGCCGCGAACGCGGTGGCGACCGCGTGATCGGGATCGGAGAGCAGCGGGAAGGAGAGGCTGTGCTTGTCGCGAAACCGGGCGTGCGACTTGAGGTCGTCGCCGCTGACTCCGAGCACCATCGCGCCGGCCCCCGCGAACGCCGGCTGGCGATCGCGGAAGTCACACGCCTCGGTGGTGCAGCCCGGCGTCGCGTCGCGCGGATAAAAATACAGCACGACCCGACGCCCCCGCAGGTCCTTGAGCGCGTAGGTCTTCCCGTCGTCGGCCGACAGCGCGAACTCCGGGGCCCGATCGCCGACCGTGAGCCGCGTCGCCGGGCTGGCCTTGAGTTCCTGTCCCGAAGGACCGGTCGCACCGAATGCCGGAGTAGTCGCCGGAGTAGTCGCCGGAGTAGTCGCGGGAGCAGCCTTCGCGGGCGCGCGGGCGGTCGCGGCCCGGGGCTTGGCCGGCTTGGCGGGGGCAGGGGAGGGCGTGGGGCTTCGGGGCGGCATGCGGGCAGTCGGGGACGGACGGTGGCCTTCTTACCCGCGCCTTCGCCCGCGGGCAATCTCGCCAGCCTCGCTCCCACCTCGTCAGCAAACCCCGCGGCGAGATCCGCCTGCTGATCCCCGCCGACCGCGAAGATCCGGGCCGTGATCGCGGCCCCCGCGCTGTGCAGCCCGGCGGCGTTGCTTTACAGGCGCGGTGCGGGCCGGCTAAAGTCCGGCTCCTCTGGACGACAGGACACACGACATGACCGGTGCGTTGCGACGTGATCTCGGCGGCCTGTGCGGGCGCGCGCTGGCGCTTGCGCTGCTCCTTCCTGGCCTCCTCGCGGGCTGCGGCGGCGGCGAAGGCAAGACCCTCGCCGAGAAGATGGGTGGCGATCCCGAGAAGGATGCGCTCGAGAAGGCGGGCTACAAGGCCAACCCCAAGCCGCGTCCGACCGGTCTACCGCCGCCGACCGACGCGGAGTTCTCCGCCTGGGACCGCAAGGACCCCGAGGGCGAGCGCCACCTCCACAAGTTCGACAAGGCCAACCTCAAGAAGCTGCTCAACTTCTGGTCCGAGCTCGACTGCTTCCGCGAGAAGATGAAGTCCGAGGGCGTGAAGGCCGTCGGCGTCGAGCCTGGCAGCCCGGCCGGCGAGCAGTGGCATCAGTTCAAGCAGATCTTCATCCCGATGGTGAACGCCTGGCAGCAGCGCATGCTCGCCAGCGAGCCGCGGATCCTCGAGAAGTCCAAGCTGATCGGCCACTTCCTCGAGGCCCACGAGCTGGTGATGAACGGCTACCCGGACGCCTACAACAACAGCGACCAGGTCGCGATCGCCACCGCCGATGCCCACTGGACCATCGTCGAGAACAAGGTCATCAAGTACCTCAAGAACATCACCATGGAGGAGCTCCCCAAGGAGGACCTCACCGACCCGAAGGTGAAGGAGAAGCACGACAAGTTCTGCATGGCGGCCCTCAACCCGCCCAAGAACACCGGCAAGGCGAAGATCAAGCACGTCGGCGGCGGCGGCAGCCGGGGCCCCAAGAAGCTCAACATGGGCGACGACTGAGCCCATGGAAGAGATCGCCCAGCCGGCTCCTGCCTCACCGGCCACACCCGGGGCATCGGCGAAGCCGCAGGCGGCCGCGCCCACCAGCGATCCGGTGAGCAACGCCCCCGGCGGCAGCCCGCCGCCCGCGGACGGCCCCGTCGGCCACTCGCCGCTGGGCACCCCCTCCGGCGATCCGGAGCAGGCCGAGGCACTGGCGACCGAGCTGTCGCACGACCTGATGTCGCCGTACTGCCCCGGCCGCACGATCGCCACCTGTCCGTCGCCGCAGGCCCGCAAGCTCGAGGGCCTCATCCTCGAGCAGGCCCAGGCCGGCAAGTCCCGCGCAGAGATCGAGACGGCGCTCGCCGAGCGCTTCCCCGACATCCGCGGCTATGTCGGCCGCCCCGAGATCATTTACGGCACCGCCGTCGTCGCCCTGATCGCGATCGTCGGTCTGGTACTCGCAGGCCGTCGCTGGGTCCGTCACGGCCGCCAGCCGACCACGGCCGTGGCCGTGGCCGTGGCTGGGGTCGAGGTCGGGGCCGTGGGCTCACCCGCCTCGAAGGTGCCGACCGAGCCGGTCGTCGTCTCGTCTGCCGCGGCCGCGGCCTCGCGCCGCGAAGTCGACGCCCTGGACGACGCGCTCGACCGCATCGACGAGTTCTAAGGCCGCGACGACGATCGCGCTGGCGACCGTCACAGGCGGGATCTACACGCAGTTCTACACGCAGTTCTACACGCGGGTTCTACACGCGGGCTCTACACGCGGGCTCTACACGCGGCTTCGCGCGGGCTTTCGCGCGTGATGCGCGAGCGCCGGCCCTTGAGTCGGCGTGTCGCTTCGGGGTAAGCCTGGCGTGTGCTGACCGTAGTAGTCCACGAGAAGGGCGGGCAAACCCAGCGTTTTTCCTTCAAGGGCGACAGCTTCTCGATCGGCCGAGAGGACGACAACGACCTCGTCCTCGACCGCGTCAACGTCTCGAAGCACCACCTGCGCTTCATCAAGACCGAGGGTCGGATCGAGGTCCATGACCTCGAGAGCACCAATGGCACCTATCTCAACGGTCGCAAGGTCGCCCAGCCCCGGCCGATCCGCCGCACCGACCGCGTCTACGTCGGCGACTACATCTTGCTGCTCGAGGGCGACGACGCGCTGCTGACCGCGCCGCCGCGCGACCCACGTCGTGGCACCGGCCCGGTCGCGCGTCCCGGCGACAAGCCCGAGTTTGTCGAGCTGGTCGCCGACGACACTGGCCTCGTCACCTCGGCGCAGCGGGTCGCCGCCGCCGGCGTCGAGAGCAGCTACCTCGACGGCCTCGCCGCCCAGATCCACCAGACCCTGCTCAAAGCGGTGCCGCGGCTCGACCCGCTCGCCACCAACGACGTCACCGATGACGACCGCAAGGATGTCATCGAGATGGTCGACGGCGTGCTCGCCGACTTTCGCGACTCGCAACAGATCGAAGCGACCGTCGACGTCGGCCCGTTTCGCGAGCGCGTGTTACGAGAGGCGCTCGAGTGGGGCCCGCTCGGCGACCTCATGCGCGACGACAGCGTCCGCGAGATCCAGGTCGTCGGCACCAGCCCGGTGCACGTCGTCCGCGACAACGGCGTCGCCGAACGCCTCGAGCTGCGCTTCACCGGCGACGCCGCGCTCATGCGCGTCATCCAGCGAATGACCCGCAAGCGCGGCCTGATGGGCGAGGGCACCCACGCGCTCGAAGGCACCGTCGAGCACGGCTTTTACCTGTACGCCCTCCTGCCGCCGCACCCGGGCCGCCAGATCGTCGTCGCCCTCCGGCGCATGCGCACCGACGCCAACAACCTCACCGCCCTCGTCCAGGAGGGGGTGCTCAGCGCCGACATGCGTGAGTTGCTGGTCCTCACCCTGCGCGCCTGCCGTCGCGTGCTCGTGTGCGCCTCCGGTGGCGTCAACCTCGACCGCTTCATGCGCGCCCTGATGGGCGAGATCCCCGACTCCCTGCGCGTCGCCTGCATCTCCGACTCGGGTCGCCTCGGCAGCAGCCGCAAGGGCTGGGTCTCGGTCCGCCGCCTCATCGAGCCCGGCGACAAGATCGAGCTGCCGCACGTCCTCAACGTGCTCCTGCGCGGTGGCCTCGACCTCGTCGTCTCGCAGCAGTGCAACCACAGCGACGCGGCCGCGGTGATCGACGCCCTCGCGGGGGCCAGCCGCGGCGTCGTCGTCTCGCTGTGGGGCATCAACACGGCGCACGCCCTCTCGCGCCTCGCCGCCCTCGGCACGGCGTCGGGCGGCGCGGTGCAGGGCCTCGCCCTCTCGCTCGCGCACGCGGTCGACATCGTCGTCCGCCTCAACAGCGGCGTCGGCCACGAGTCGATGCAGATCGTCGAGATCGTCGAGCCCGACACCCGCGCCGACAGCACGATCGAGTACCGCCCGCTGTTCATCGCCGCCCGGGCCGAGGACGGCACCACCGAGTTCAAGAGCACCCCGAACGTCGTCGGCTTCCTGCGTCGGCTCGCCGACCAGGGCGTCGAGGTGCCGCAGCGGCTGCTCAATCTCTGACGCCTCGCGCCTCGCTCGTCTCGCGCGGTCGCTCGCATCGCCGGGGCGTCACGATTCGATCAAGATCCCCGATGCGACTGCTTCTGCTCACCACGCTGGCGACCCTCGCATGCGCCCCGGCGCCTGCACCCACGCCTGCGCCCACGCCGATGCCCGCGCCCGCACACAAGCCCGCGCCCGCGCCACAAGAGCACGCCCACGACGCCTTGCCGCCCGGCTTTCACGCGCAGGAGCACGAGATCGCCGAGGAGCTGGCCCAGCCGGCCGCCGACCACCGGCCGCGTGGGCATCACAAGTATCACCGCTTCGACAGGGCAGAGGACTGGGTCGCGCAGTTCGACGCTGACGACCGGGCGGACTGGCAAAAGCCCGACGCCGTGCTCGCCGCGCTGGCGCTGGCGCCGGACGCGATCGTCGCGGACCTCGGGGCCGGCACTGGTTACTTCGCGGTGCGTCTGGCGCGGGCGGTCCCGAGGGGTCGCGTGTACGCCGAGGACCTCGAGCCCGACATGGTGCGCTACCTCGGCGAGCGGGCCGCGCGGGAGGGCCTCGGCAACATCACCGCGGTGCAGGGCGTCGCGGACGACCCGAAGCTGCCCGGGCCCGTCGACCTGGCGATCATGGTCGACAGCTATCATCACATCGTCGATCCGACCGCGTTCTTCGCCAGGGTCCGCGACTCGCTCAGGCCGGGTGGGATCCTCGTGATCGTCGATTTTAAAAAAGACGCGCCCGACGACGCCCCGGGTCCGCCGGCCGCGATGCGGGTCGCCGACACGATCGTCGCGGCGCATCTGGGCAAGCTCGGCTACGTGTACGTGCGGACCGACCGCGAGCTGCTGCCGTACCAGTACCTCGTGTTCATGC
>JAYUXQ010000660.1:0-4186 GCA_043752905.1 Nannocystis sp.
AGAAGAGTCTTGACGAGCTCGACGTTGGGCTCGATGCGGTCGAGCAAGTCCGGCTGATCGAGGATCTGCGCGATGCCCTTCTTCTGGATCATCTCGCGCTCGAGCACCTCCCTGGCCTGCTTCGGAAACAGCTCGTTGACCTGATCGATCCACTTCGGGACCGTCAGCTGCGACTCCTTGGCGCCGCCTCCGTGGGATTCACCGTACACGAACGACAGGGCCGCCTCGGCGCCCCTTTGGTCCTCACCGCCGCCCCCACCTCCCCCCTGCGCGAGGCGGAGGCCGCTGGCCTCCGCGTCCTTGCCGAGCACGAGGCGCCAGCGACCGACCAGCGACTGGGACTCCGCGGAAAGCTGACCGACTTTGACCGGGTTCGCCATGATGATTCTCTTTTTTAAAGATCCCACTCTTTCATGACCTCGGCGACGCGGGCGTCGATGCGGGCCATCCATACCGCCGCGCCGGCCGAGGTGTCGAGCTGCGCAAGCTTGTCGCCCTCCCCCTCTTGCAGGCCGTAGAGCTGCGCGACGCGGTCGGCGAAGGCGACGCGGGAGCGGTCGTGCAGGCGCTCGAAGGCCTTGCGGGTGCGCGGCAGCATGATCAGGAACTGATCCCACGAGGCTTCTCGCAGCAGCACGTCGAATGCCTCGACCAAGGATTGCGCGCCGAGCATGATCGCCGTGCGGCTGGTGGCCATGACGCCGTCGAGGAACTCGCCGCAGGTGAGCATGACCTCGGGCCGCGATTGCGCGAACTTGAGGATCTCCTCCGAGAGGACCTCGGCCGGCTGCGCGCGGGTCTCGGTCAACAGGCCACACATCGCGCCGCGCAGATAGGGCGAGTTGGATTGCGCGTAGGCGGAGCGCACGGATTCCACGAAGAGGTCGCGGTCGAAGCCAGCGTCGCTGTCGCCGAGGAGGGCCTCGGCGACGCTCTTGAGGGCGGCGAGCACGTCCTCGTGGTCCTCGACGGGGACGTTGGCGACCTCGGGGATGGCGAAGCAGGCGCGCGCGAAGCAGCGGCCCTGGAGGTCGACGACGATGTCCTCGCGGATCTTCTTGCGCACGGCCTGGCGGCGCAGCACGATCAGGTGCGTGAGGGCCTGCGCCAGCGAGACGAGCCGCGTGTCGGCGTCGATCGCGTGGCCGGCGGTCGCCTCGATGCGTAACACCAGGCCGGGCAGGTCCATGTTGGTGGCGCGGAGCAGGCGCGCGCATACGCTGGCGGCGTCGTCTTGCTCCTTCGCCAGTTCCTCGTCGATCTTCGCGGCGGCGGCGGCCTCCATGGTGTCGCCATACAAGTTGTTCTCGATCAGCTGGGTCTCCACTTTGGGCGACCACTCGACCCGCCAGACCTCGCGGAACAGGGTGTTGGACTCGCCGGTGTCGACCACGGTCGCGTAGGAGACGCCGAGCTCGGCGAGGCGGTGGAAGAACACGGAGCGGCGCTCGTGTAGCTCCTGACGCAGGTCGAGGGTGAGCTTTTGTTTCTTCTCCCTGCCCATGGTCTCGCCGAGGTCGAGCTCGTCGATCGTTCGATAAAAGTCGAAGACCAGGGGGAGCCGCCCGAGCGCCGGGGTCACGCGGCCGATCGCGGTGCCGACCTCGACCTCCGCCATCGCTGTCAGCAGATACCTGCCCTCCTCCTCGGGGCGGCCCTTGCAGCAGCAAGAGAGTACGCCGTCGCGCACGTCGTCGAGCGTCGGGGCCTGGTGGCCGCGCAGGCTGGCGAGCATGCGCGCGTGCTGGGTGATGCTGATCGCGTCGGCGGATGAGAGCAGCTCGCCGGCGCGACGGCCCCGCGCGAGCACGGCGACGACGTGGTCGACCATCGCCCGGACCGGGGCCTCGCCGGGGGTCGGGCCCTGCATGTGGGTATAGAGCATCTCGTAGTATTTCGGCGCCCGGTTGCCGGCGCCGTAGCCCGAATGCTCGCTGGTACGATAATAGGAATAGGGGGCGACGGTCGCGTAGACGGTGCCCGCGGGCAAGGGCCTCGCCGGGACGACCTCGCGGCGCATGAACAGGTGGAAGCCGCCACACACGACGGTGGCGTCCTCCGGGCGCAGCTTCTGCTCCGCGAGGGTCGTGGAGATCGCGCGCCACATGTGGGCCTCGCGGGCGAAGGTCCCGTCGTGCTGCATGCGCGCGTCGCTGGTAGTCGCGCGCAGGGCGGCGCAGAAGAAGGCCATGTCGCGGCGAAACGCGTCGGCGTCGGCGTGCCGGCCCCCGACCTCGAACAATGCATCCCAGCACTCGGACCACGAGCGATAGCCCGCGGTCTCCGCGAGCACTTTAAAAAAGCTGCTCTCGACGGCGAGGTTCTCCCATGTCGGGGGCTCGGCGTTGGTGCTGGCGGGCTCCTCGGGCTCCTCGGTGTCGGTGGCCGCTTCCTCGTGGTGCGGCTCGATGAGGCCGTGGTGGGGCAGGTCAATGAAGACGACCTGCGCGCCGATCTCCTTCGCGACCTTGATGGCGATATACTCGGGCGAGTACGGGAGCATCGGGTACCACACGCCGAACTTCGCCGGGACATCCGGGGCGGAGCTGGCGATGCCGGCGAGGCCGAGGACGTTGTCGTCGTCGCGGTACGACGAATAGATGGCGACCGGCGGCTTGGTTTTATTATCCTGAATGTGCGGGACGAGCTCGGTCGCCTCGGCGGGGCCCTCGATAAAGATTATTTTCGGGCGACGGGCACGTAGCGCCTCGGCGAGGTAGTGCGCGGCGGCGGGCGAGTGGTGGCGGACGGGGAACCAGTACAGCGGCTCGCCGAGCACCTGCATGGCGGTCGCCTCGACGGCGGACGCGTCGAGGCCGGGGGTCGCATCGACCGCTTCGAGGACATTCGCGCCGGGGAGGTCTTGCATCGCTTCGCTCAGGCGGACAGGACCTTCACGGCGGCGTCATAAAATGTCTTCCAGGCCGGGTCGCTGGCGGCGCGCTTCTTGGCGACCAGGTTCATGTACTCTTTGAGCACCTGGAGGTCGGCGAGGTCCTCCTTGACGATCGATCCGATGAGGTTGCGGGCGATGTCCGCGGGGCCGACGTCGCCGGTGCCGAAGTATCTACTATGAATCGCAGCGTCGAGGGCCACGCCGATCGCCTCGGCGGTCGACAGCGTGGTCGAGGGCTTTTGTAGGCTCAGGCCCTCGCCGGTGGTGCCCTGGCGCATCTCGCGGAACACGGTGGCGAGCAGGTGCAGGACCGGCTCCTCGATGCGGCCGGGAATTTTGTAGCGCTCGAGCAGCTCGGCGGAGCGGGTGCGAACGATCTCGACCTCGGTCTTCTGGTCGGAGACTACCGGGATATGGATGTAGTTGAAGCGGCGCTTGAGCGCGGCGGAGAGCTCGTTGACGCCCTGATCGCGGGCGTTGGCGGTGGCGATGATGTTGAAGCCTGGGCGCGCGAACACCATGGGGTTATCCGGCAGCTCGGGGACGGCGATCGTCTTGTCGGAGCAGATCGAGACCAGCGCGTCCTGGACGTCGCCGACGCAGCGCGTAATCTCCTCGAAGCGAAAGATCTTGCCGGCGCGCATCGCCAGCATGCACGGGCTCTGGATCATGTTGTCGGGCCTGGGGCCCTCGGCGATGATCCGGGCGATGTTCCAGGAGTATTTGATCTGCTCCTCGGTGGTGCCGGCGGTGCCCTGGATCGTCAGCAGCGAGGTGCCAGAGATGGCGGCGGCGAGGTGCTCGGACAGCCAGCTCTTGCCGGTGCCGGGGTCGCCCACGAGCAACAAGGCGCGCTCGCTGGCGAGGGTGACGATCGATCGCTCGACGATCGAGTCGTCGCCGAAGAATTTGCGGGTGATCGTGACCTCGACGACCTTGCCGTCGATCGTCGCCCTGAGCGGCTTCTTGCCGCCGACGATGTAGGTCAGCACCGAGCGCGGCGAGAGCATCCAGGCGGCCGGCGCCTGGTCGGCGTCGTTCTGGCGCAGGGCCTCGAGCTCGCGGCGATACTTGACCTCGGCTGGCTCGCGCAGGAGCTCCGACTCGGGCGCCACGGGGGTGGTGGCGGGGCTCGGCTCGGGCGTGGCGCTGACATCGGCGGGGGTGGTCTTCGCTTTGGCCATGATCGTGTCTCCGGGATCGAATCGCTAGAGTTGGAGGCTGCCGAGGAGCGCGGCCAGGTTGATCTTCTCGCCGGTGAGCGTGAGATGGACCGGGCCGTCCGCGGCG
>JAYUXQ010000661.1:0-10232 GCA_043752905.1 Nannocystis sp.
CGGGCCTGGACGACGGCGCCGCGCAGCTGGGGCCCGAGGTCGGTGGCCTCGCCGTCGCGCACGCGGGCGACCGAGAAGTCGAGGATCCGCGGGTTGCGGTCGCCGTCGGGGACGTCGGCCGGGTCGGGCGGGGCGCCGAGCTCGGGCGGGAGGTCGACCCCGAAGTCGGCGGCGAGCAACAGCAGGCGCTCGATCGGGCCGACCGGGACGCGCTGGACGGCGTACAGGCACTCGTTGGGGAGGTCGGTCTGGTTCGTGAGCAGGGCCGCGGCGCAGGCCTCGGTGTCGGGCGAGCCGGGGCTGCGGCTGATCATCGTGATCTCGAGGTCGCCGCCGATCAGCAGGGTCGAGGCGAAGGGGACGGTGAAGTCCTGGGCGCCGTCGTCGCTGTCGTCCGCGGGGAGAATGCAGGGGCTCGGCGGGTCCATGCCCACGCCCATGCCCATCAGGTCGGTGAACGAGGGGACCGGGCACTCGGGGATGTCGGCGAGGGTGGTCGGGACGGCGTCCTTGAGGCAGGAGAACAGGCCCTGGCCGGGGCCGAGGTCGCAGGCGATGTAGATGGGGTCGAAGTCGGGGCCGGTGAGGTCGAGCAGGCCGTCGGGCGTCACGACCCACGGGGTCAGGCGCACCTGCTCGAAGGGTAATGCCTCGCAGCGCACGCCGAGGTCGGGTCCGGGGTCGGGGTACAGGAGGGTGATGACCTCGTTGCGGATCGCGAGCACGCGGGTGCTGGCGATGCGCTCGGAGATCGGCAGGTCGCCGCCGCAGGCCATGAGCATCATGCCTGTCCCGAGAGACAGGTGGCGCAGGCGCAGCGCGAGGCGACGAAGGAGCACGCCCGAGGATACCGCGACCACGGGCCGGCGCACCAGTGGGGGACCGTCACCATTCGAGGCGCAGGCCGACGGAGGGGAGGATCGGGAGGGACGCGATCGGGGCGGTGGTTTGGAAGTCGTAGCTGTTCTGCAGGCGCTCGGTGTTGACGTGGTTGTAGATGTTGAGCACGTCGAGGTAGGCGTTGATGCTGACGCGGCGGAGCAACCACCGCTTGTCGACGCGCAGGTCGAGCTGGTGAAAGGCGGGGAGCCTGGCGCTGTTGCGCGGGCCGGAGACGCCGATAAAGCCGCCGTCGCCGGCGTCGAACACACCGCCGAGCACGGGCGTGTACGGGTTGCCGGAGATCAGACGGAAGCGCGCGCCGACCTGCCAGTTGCGCGGGAGCTTGTAGCTGGCGATCGCGGTCATGATGTGGGTCTGGTCGAAGCCGAAGAGGTAGGCGGGCTCGCCGTCGTCGTCGCGCCGGACGCTGCGCATCAGGGTGTAGCTGAGCCACGCGAACAGCTTGCGGGTCAGCGCCTTGCGTAGCAGCAGCTCGCCGCCGACGACGTGGCCGCGGCCGGTGCTTGCGAGGTTCTCCGGGCGCAGACGACCGTCGGCGAGCTGGAGGTCGGACGAGCCGCGCGCGAGGCCCCACAAGTTTTTATAGAAGCCGGTGACCTCGAGGGTGATGTCTCGCGGGAGGATCTGGGCGACGCCGAGGCTGGTGTGCAGGGCGTGCTCGAGGCCGAGGCGCGGGTTGCCGAACACGGCGTCGAACTCGCGCGGCTGCGGGGCCTGGGCGTAGAGGCCGACGCCTGCCTTGAGGGTGGTGCGGTCGGCGAGGTCCCAGGTCATGCGCACGCGCGGCTCGACCATGGTGCGGTTGAAGGGCTGGCCGTAGTAGGTGAGGCGAGCGCCGGGATAGAGCGTGAGGCGCTCGCCGAGCTTGAGCGGGATCGTCACGTAGAGGGCGGGGCGGACGAGGGTGGCGCTGTTGTTGGAGGTCTGCTGGCCGGGGTTCGAGCCGCCGCCGCCTCCGGGGCCGCCGCCCGCGGACGAGACGGAGACGGCGAGGTCGTAGCTCGTGGCGACGAACTCGGTGCCGACGCGGATGCCGGCGTGGCTGCTGAGGGTGCGCGAGATCTCGGCGCGACCGGAAAAAGTGTCGGTGACGACGCGGAAGCGAAACGCGTCGCCGATCAGGAACGAGATGTTGTCGCGGCGGTACGAGGGCGTGACCAGGAACTCCCAGGGGCCGAGCGTCTTGCGGTAGACGAGGTCGGCGCGGTGAAAGAACTGGGTGGTCTCGAGGCCGGCGTTGTTGCTCGGGTCGGTGTCGTTGGCGGCGGAGAACAGGAGCTTGCTGCGGTCGTCGGAGCCGAACACGCGGGCGGAGAACTCACCGCCGGAGATCGGGTAGTCGAACAGGAGCTGGTAGTCGTAGTAGCGCGGGGCGAGCGTGAAGTTGAGGCCGGCGTCTTTGGGGATCGCCAGGGGGAGCAGGGCGTCGATGTAGCTGCGACGACCGGCGACGATCAGCGAGCCCTTGCCGATCGGGCCCTCGGCGAGGATGCCGGTGTCGAACACGTCGCTCTTGACGTAGCCATGAAAGCCGTCGCGCCGGCCCTTCCGCGGCGAGACGTTGATGACGCCGCCGATCGCGTCGCCGAAGCGGCTGTCGAAGTTGCCGGGGATGAAGTCGATCTGGGTCAAGATGTCGGCGTTGAAGACGCTGGTCAGGCCGCCGAAGTGGAACAGCTGGGGGATCTCGTGGTAGCCGAGGAAGGTCGCGGAGTCGCTGGGCGCGGCGCCGCGGATCACGAGCAGGCCGGCGCCGAAGGGGGCGCGCGCGACCCCGGGGAAGTTCTGGATCGCCTTGAGCGCGTCGCCCTGCGTACCCGGGAGCTTGCTGATCTCCTCCGGGGTGATGCTGCGACGGTCGACCTCGCCGCTGTCGTCGCGGCGGGCTTTGACGATTGTCTTGTAGGGGTTGAAGTTGAGGGGCTCGGGGTAGTAGGCGAGCTCCAGGCGGTCGTCGTCGCCGAGGCGCTCGACGGCCTCGAGGCGCTCGAAGCCCTGCGCGAGCACGATGACGCGGAGCTTGCCCCGCGGCACGCCGCGCAGGCTAAAGCTTCCGTCGACGTCGGTGACGGCGCGCATGGTCCACGCGGGCGGCGGGTCCTCGCCGTGACGCTGCTTGCGCAGGACACCGACGGGCTCGTCAGCCGGCGCCGGGAGCACCAGGACGGTGGCGCCGGGGACGGGGGTGCGCTGGCCGGCGGAGAGAATACGGCCGCGCAGGCGCTCGGGGGCGTCGGCGGGCGGGCTGTCTCCGGGGACAGGTGAAGCCGGCGGGGCGCGGACGGCTGGGCTGTCCGTGGGGACAGGTGAGCTGTCCGTGGGGACAGGTGGTTCGGGTGGGGCGATGTCGAGGCCGAGGGCGAGCACGACCTCGACGGGTCGGCCGCGCAGTTGTCCCGGCTGGTAGCGCAGGCGGGCTACGGCGTCGCGGGCGGCGGCGTCGAGGGTGGGGTGCAGGCCCTTCGTGATCTCGATCTCGCGGGGGACGCCGTCGACGCCGATGACGTACCTGAGCTCGATGCGACCGGCGGGCGGAGCGGGGAGGTCGCGCAGCGACGCGGGGTAGTCGAGGTCGACGCTCGCTTGCAGGACCGGGGGCTCGTAGCCCTCGGGTGTCTGAGCGGCCGAGGTGCACGGGGCGAGCAGGGCCAGGAGGGCGGCGACGATGGTCGTCCGGGCGGACATGAACGAAGGGACAGGCGAGCGCGGCTCACTCGTTGAGCTGGAACTCGTACTCGTAGCGCAGCTCGAAGTCCGCGGGTTGGCCATTGGTGGCGACGGCGGGCTTGAACTTGGCGCGCCGCAGGGCCTTCGCGGCGACCTTGCCGCAGCCATGGCCGATGTCCTTGGAGATCTTCACTTCTTTGATCGTGCCGTCGCGGCGGACCTGGACGGTGAGGATGACGACGCCCTCGATGCCGAGCTCCTGGACGGCCGGGCACTGCTCCTGCGGGACGCTGAGCACCTGCGGCAGCTCGCGGATGTAGAGCTCGCCGCGCGGCTCCCACGGGGCGGCGTTGCTGTCACCGACGGTCGCGTTGCCCGGGCGGCTGCCGGTGCCGTTCTTCTTCGGGTCGCCGGTGCCACCAGGGACGCCGCCGGGGGTGCCGACGTTGACCTTGACCGGGTTGCCGTTTTGCACGGTCTGGCTCTGGTCCATGCGAAACGGCGGCGGGGGCTCGTCGGGCTCGGGCTTGTCGGACACGGGCGCGGGCTTGACGGTGCGATCTGGCTTCGGTGTCGCGACCTTGCTCGGCGGGACCGGCTTCACGATCGGCTCTGGCTCTGGCTCTGGCTCTGGCTCCGGCTCTGGCTCGGGTGGCTTGGGGGGCTCTGGCTCGGGTGGGAGCTCGAACTCGGTCAGCTCGTACACCTTCGGGATGTACTTGCACGCGTCGTACGCGGCCTGGCACGCGAACGGGTCGCCGCCCAGCGCGAGGCACCGGGTCTGTTCGGTCGCGCACTCGTCGTGACCGAAATAGGCGAGCAGGGCCGCGACCACGATGTGGACGACGACCGATCCCGCGGCGCCGAGGCTGGGCCGCGCATATGGGCTCCCGGAGACCAAGGGCGCTGGCTCCGTCAACGCGTCAGGTTCCAGGGCTGGTCTGGGGCTTCGACTTCGGCTTCTCGGTGGCGATCGCGTACTTCTTCACGCCCGACTCCCGCAAGACGTCGATGAGGTGCACCATCGACCCGACGTTGGCATCTTCGTCGCACTTGATGACCCCTTGCAGATCGCGGTCCTCGGCGAGCTTCGCGGTGATCGCGGCCTTGATGGCGGCGTCGTCGGAGACCGGCTTGAGGTCGACGGTGATCGTGCCGTCCTTGGCGCAGACGAGCAGGATCTGATGCTTGTTGGTCTCCAGCTTTTGTCCGGTGTTGGCGTCCGGCTTGTCGACCGCCATCGCCTCGGACTCCTGGATCTTCGTGGTCGTGACCATGAAGATGATCAGGAGCACCAGCATCACGTCCACCAGCGGGGTGACGTTGATGTTGTTGATGCCGTCGTCTTCGTCGAGGTTGGTGTCGCCCGCCACGTGTTCGCCCCCGCTACGCGCGCTCGTCGGACGTGCCAGACCCGGAGGGCCGTGCGCTGTTGCTGAAGAGCGCGAGGACCATGTTGGTCAGCGCGTCGGCCTCGCTCAGCAGGGCCTTCACGCGCCGCTGAAAGAAGTTGTAGGCGATGACGGCCGGGATCGCGACCAGCAGGCCGACCGCGGTGGCGACGAGCGCCTCGTAGATGCCGGACATGACCTGGTTCGAGTACTCCGAGGAGCCGACGACGCCGGTGCGCTCGATGGCGCGGAAGGTCTCGATGATGCCGAGGACGGTGCCGAGCAGGCCGATGAACGGGGCGTTGGCGCCGACGGTGCCGAGGAAGTTGAGGTTACGCTCGAGGCGCAGCTTCTCGCCGGGGCGCAGGGCAGCCATGATGGCGGCCATCGAGCCGTGACCGCGGGCGCTGGTCTCCAGCATCTGGATGGCGATGCGACCGCCGGGTGCGGTGCTGTTCTTGACGAGAGACTGGGCGCGGGCGAGGTCGCTGTCGGCCAGGGCGGCGTGGAGTGAGCGCAGGAGGTCGGTGTCGCGGCGACGAACGCCAGCGTAGAAGATGATGCGCTCGATCATCACCGCGACGCTGATGAGGCTGAGACCCACGAGGAGCCACAAGATCCACTCGGAGCCGACGGCTGCGAGCTCGAGGAATTTGTCCGAGAGCTTCATGGGTAAGCTGGCGAAACGTAACCGAGACCGCCTGACTCGGCCAGCGGCGTTTGCCGACGGAGGTACCGCGGCGGGCGCGGGATTGTTTCAGGGGCCCTGAAGTTCTTGCAGGAGCACGGTCGCGTAGCTACCCGGAGGGAGCGCGAAGTGCAGGCGAAGGCCGGGCGGGAGGGTGTCGGAGGCGGACGCTGGCTCGGTTTGCAGGGGGATCTGCGGCAGCTTCAGCGGGCGGCGGGTGCCCTCGACCTTGTTGCCGAGCGCCTTGAGGGCCTCGGGGGAGATCCCCACCTGGTCGAGGATCTCCTGCTCGAGCGCGGCTGCCGCGGTGCCCGGGGCAGGGGCGCGCATCTTGCTACCGAACATCGGTCCGGTGACGCCCAGCTCGCCGCTGTCGAGGCGGGCCTGGTCGACCGCGGGGTCGGTGCACTCGAACAGACCGCCGGTCGCGGTCTTCTTCAGGATGTCGCCGGCGAGGACGGTGCGCAGTAGACCGCGGGTGCGTCGCTCGAGCAGATAGAGGTTGAACAGGGCGCTCTGGCCGGCGCTGAGCAGGAAGTCGGCGCGTCCGCGGCGGGCCCCGCTGGCGAGCAGCTCGAGGCCGCGGCGCAGGTTGCCGCCGTCGCTACCGAGGCGCTGGTTGCCGTAGAGATTGTCGAGGCCGCCGAGCTCGGTGATGCTGGCGAGCTTGGCGGCGACGCGGGTGCGGGCCTCGTCGCCGGAGGTGGCGAGCTCGCGGACGACGAGGGTGAAGCGGTTGCCGTGCAGGTGGCCGCGGCGGAGCTTGTTGCCGTGGGGGGTGGCCTCACCGAGCGTGATGGCCGGGTGGGAGAACACGGCGAGCTTCGGGCCGGCCGCGAACGGCACGGAGATCCACTGCTCGGTGACCGCGTCCTTGTCCTTGAGGCCGGCGAGGCCGATGTCGGGGCGCGGGATGCCGGTCTGTCGGGCGACCTCGACGATCGCGTCCTCCGTGCCGATGCCACGTTTACGCAGGGTCAGGAGCAGGTGGGCACCGGTGCGGCCGTCGGGGCCGTAGGCCGGGAGTTCGTGGACGGTGAAGTCCTCGGGGCACATCCGAAGTCGGCCGCCGATTCCCGGCAAGTCGGCCGTCTGGAGCGGCGGGTCGAGCAGCCATGCGAGGCCTGCAAAGCGGTCGCGCCGCTCCGACTCCGGTGCAGGGAAGGCGAGATCGGAGCTCAAAAGCTGCCCGTCCCCGGCTTTGGGAGGGACGCGTTGGGGGTCTTCTTGGCCTTGGACACCCCCTCGTCCCTGTCCTTGGGCCGCGGCGGGGAGATCGGCCGCGGCGGGCTGCGATCCGGCCGCTTGCGGTTGGCGTCGGCCGGGCCGAAATTCTTGTAGATGTATTTGAGGTAGAGCCGGGCCTGGCGGCCGTGGTGGTGGCGTGGGTGCTGGTTCTGGAGCTCGCTGAAGGTGCTGCGCGCGAGCTCGATCTCGTCCATGCGCAGGTAGGTCAGGCCGAGCAGGAACAGCACCTCGGCGTCGAGGCCGATGCCCGGGAAGTTCTTGTGGGCGCCCTCCAGGCGGCCAATGGCGGCCTCCGGGACCTCGCGGTCGAGGTAGAAGCGGGCGACGTACAGCTCGTGCTCGAGCAGGCGGCGTTTGATCTCGTCGCGTAGCTCGAGGGCGTAGGGCTCGAGCGAGCTGCCGGCGTAGTGATCGAAGAAGTAGGCCAGCTCGACCAGGGCCTCCTGGAGCTGGGCCTGGTCGCGTTGATAGTGGGCCGGCAGCAGGACCATGCCCTCGGGGGCGTTCATGTAAGCCGAGACGGCCGCCATGTATGCGCACCAACCGTTTTGCACGTGCTTGTGCGTCGGGTGCAGCTTGTAGAACTGCTTGAAGCCGTCCTGGGCGGTGAGGTAGTTGCCCTGCGCGAACTCCGAGCGGGCGACCAGCAATTCGGCCTCGACGGCGTAGCGACTGAACGGAAAGCGGATCCGCACGAAGTCGGCGAAGGCGATCGCCTCGTCCCAGTCGCGGTCCTCGAACTCGCCGATCGCGAGCTCGTAGTTCTCGCGGGCGGTCTGACCGTAGTCGGTGCTGAGGTCGGGGCCGGTCTTGCAGGCGGTCGCGGCGGTCGCCGAGGCGAGCGTCCAGACCAGTGTCCACGTGCGCGACCGAGGCATGCTTGCGCGGGAAGCTAGCCGTGGCGGCCAGCGCTGTCAAACCCGCCTGGATCGGACCCAGGGCGGACGATGAGGTCGCCGGGTTCGTGGCCTCCGGGCCGCATGGAGGTCGCGGGCGGCGGCGTTTGCGATAGGCTCCCGGCGCATGCAGGGGGCGGAGCGCGAGGCGTCGGTCGCGGAACCGAAGAAGCTGGGCCGCTGGGCGGCCCACTCGATCGTCAGCGGGTCGATGCTGGGGATCGGCATCTTCATCTTTCCGCCGGTCGTCGCGCAGCACATCCACAGCTCGGGCTACTTCATGCTCGTGTGGCTGCTGGGCGGGCTCGCCGCGCTGTGCGGGGCGCTGTGCGTCGCCGAGATGGGCGCCATGATGCCGCGCGCGGGGGGAGAGTACCCGTACCTGCGCCTGGCCTATGGGCCAGGTATCGCGTTCTCGACGGGGTGGTTACAGCTGCTGGCGACGTTCCCGGGCTCGCTGGCGACGATGGCGGTCGGCACGGCGACGTATCAGCTGCCGGTGCTGTTCGGGCCGACGATGGCGGTGCCGATCGACCTCGGGGTGATGACGATCGAGGCGCCGACGTTCTGGGCGATCGTGCTGGTGGTGCTGCTGACGGCGCTCAATCACATCGGCGTGGTGCTGTCAGGGCGCGTGCAGCTGGTGCTGACGGTGGTTCCGCTGGCGGTGCTGCTGGTGGTCAGCCTGTTCGTGGTCGGGGACGTCGGGACGGTCGAGGTCGCCGAGGCGGGCCTGGACCTCGACCTGTGGCCGATCCCCTCGGCGGCGGCGCTGGCGGCGGCATACCTGCCGGTGTACTTCGCGTACTCGGGCTGGAACGCGGCGATCTACATCGGCGGCGAGATCGAGGATCCGGGCCGGAATCTGCCGCACGCGGTCATCGGCGGGACGCTGTCGGTGCTGGTGCTGTACATGGTGCTCAGCGCCGGGTTCCTGTCGGTGTTCACGGTCGCCGACCTCGCGGGCGTCGGGGAGGCGGGCACGGCGGCGGCGGGCCGGCTGTTCGGTCAGACCGGCATCTTCGTGATGACGACGATGATCCTGCTGGCGATGCTGGGGTCGATCAACGGCAGCGTGATGACCGGCTCGCGCGTCGGCTACGCGATGGCCGAGCAGGGCCACTTTCCTCGCTCCGGTTTTCGCCTGCACCCGCGCTACGGCACGCCGGTCGTGGCCCTGTGGACGCAGACCGGGCTGGCCGTCGGGCTGATCACGATGCAGGGCTTCGAGGCGCTGATGCGCTACACGTCGTGCGCGATGCTCATCTCCGGGTCGCTCACCGTGTACGCAGTGGTCCGCCTGCGCGAGCGCCTGCCCGAGCTGCACCGGCCCTATCGCGTCAGCTTCTATCCGTGGGTGCCGTGGGCGTACATCGGCTCGTGCCTGTTCGTGCTGGCGGTGCTGGTCGCGCAACTGGATGTGTCGGTGTTCATGGCGGTCGGGTGGTTCGTGCTGGCGCTGCTGGTGCATCGCCTCGTCGTTCCGGTACGACTGCGGTAGGCTCCGCGGCCCATGACCGCGCCCGCGCCGTTTTCGCTGCTGACCTGGAACATCAACGGTGTCCGTGCCCGCCTCGACGCGGTGCTGACATACCTGGCCGAGCGCGAGCCGGACATCGTGTGTCTGCAAGAGATCAAGATCGAGGAGAAGGTGTTCCCGCGGGTGCCGTTCATGGAGCTGGGGTACCAGCTGCAGGTCCACGGCTCGAAGGGCTACGCGGGGGTGGCGACGCTGAGCAAGCAAAAGCCCGACGAGGTGATCAAGGGCTTTCGCGCGGCGCCGCTCGACAGCCACTGCCGGATCATCAACGCGCTGATCGGTGGGGTGCGCGTGTACAACCTCTACGTACCCAACGGCACGTCGCTCGGCAGCGAGGCGTTCGCTTATAAATTGAAGTGGCTCGAGCGGCTGCGCGTCGAGCTCGACGCGTCGGCCGAGGCGAATCAGCCGGTGATCGTGTGCGGCGACTTCAACATCGCACCGGACGCGCGCGACCTGGTCGACCCGGCGTCGATGGTCGGCCACACGCACTTCTCACCCGAGGAGCACGCGGCGCTGGCCCGGTTGCTGGAATTCGGGCTCCGTGACTGCTTTCGCAAGTTCAATGATCAGCCGGCGCAGTTCACCTGGTTCGACTACCGGGCCGGGTCGTTCCGCAAGAACCTCGGCATGCGCCTCGACCACGTGTACGCGACGGCGCCGTTGTACGATCGCTGCACGGAGGTCGTGCACGACGCGAGCCCGCGTGGCGAGGAGGGAGCGTCGGACCACATCCCGGTGCTGGCGAAGTTCGCGTGAGCGGGTCAGAGTCGTCCGTGGTCTGTCTCGAGCTCGATGCACATGGCCGCGGCCATGCAGCGGGCTCGCTCGATGTCGTCGGTCGTCCAGCCGTCCGGTTCGACGATGTCGAAGGTCAACGGCGCAACACGCTATAAAGC
>JAYUXQ010000662.1:0-10232 GCA_043752905.1 Nannocystis sp.
GGCGCGATGAAGGCGGCCAGCGCCGATACCCCCGTGCACGGCTTCGTCCCGCCGGCCTCGGTGCAGGTGCGCACGATCGACAAGCGCACCGGGTTACTCGCCCCCACCGAGGTGTCGCAGCCCGACGGCACGATGGGACCACCGAAGCCCGAGGACGTGATGGAGGAGTATTTCGTCGCCGGCACCGAGCCGGTCGACGTCGCCGAGCCGGCCGCGCTACCCGCGGGCGATGCGCTGCTCGACCTCTACGGCGACGGCGACGAGCGCATCCCCTCGGACCAGGCTCCGGCCGCGCTCGACGAGGCGACCGACCCGATCCCGCCGCCTGCGACCCCACCCGAGACGCTGCCCGCGGCCCCGCCCGCGACTCCTGCGACCCCGCCGCCCGCGCCCAGGCCCAACGGGGGTCTGCCGAGCGTCACCGACGATCCCGAGTAAGTGGTTCGCAGGCGAGCAGACGTCCGGCCCAGGGCATGAAGCTCGGGGCTTTCGGCCGGCCTCCACGGTGCTACCCTACGGCCCATGGCGCAGCACAAGGTCGTGGATCTCGTGATCCAGCGCGGCTCGGTGCAGATCGTGCATCGCACGCCGACGACCCCGGCCCGGAGCTCTCCCGGTGAGGCGCCCGCGTGGCTGATGCGATCGCCGGGAAGCTGGCGCGGGCTGGTGGTGGTCGGCGCCGCCTCGACCGGCGCGGGCCTCGTGCTCTCGGCGGCCGCGTATCAAATGTTGACGATCTGGTTCGCCAACTCGCTGCTGTCCGCTGGCCTGTGCCTGCTGCTGCTCGGCATCATCAAGAAGGTGATGACCCCGGCAGCGCCGCCCGCGATCCCGACCCCCGAGGTGGTCGACCCGAAGCTGCTCGGCGAGCGGTCGCGGCGCGTGCGTGCGATCCTGAGCAAGGCGACCTCCGCGTCGGAGCTCTATACCTTCGAGCGCCTGGTAAGGGAATCGCGCTGGACGCAGGCGGCGATGCTGTCGACGCTGCTGTCCATGAAGGAGCGCGGCGAGATCGTCGAGGACCTCAACCTCGACACCGGCGAGTGGGTCTACTCGTTGGCAGATGAGGCGGTAGGCGCAGTGGCGGGCGGCCCCGGTTCACTTATGCTGGAAGAACGCACGGCCCAGGCCTCACCCCCGGAGCGGCAAGGATGAAGGACAAGAACATCGCGGCCATCATGGCGTTTTTCTTCGGGTGGATGGGCGCCCACAAGTTCTACCTCGGCCAGATCGGGTCGGGTGTCGTGTACCTCGCGTTCTCGTGGACCGCGATCCCGCTGTTCGTCAGCTTCATCGAGTTCATCATCCTCGCGCTGATGGACAGGGATGAGTTCAATCGCCGCTACAACGGCAGCCACTCGCTCGCGTCCGGGCCCGTCATCGTCAACATGCTCCCGCCCGCGCCAGGCTACTACCCGCCGCCGCAGCCGCCTGCATACCCGCAGGGGCAGTACCCGCAGCAGGGTTACCCGCAGGGGCAGTACCCGCAGCAGGGTTACCCGCAGGGGCAGTACCCGCAGCAGGGTTACCCGCAGCCCGTTTACTCGCAGCAGCCGGCAACGTACCCGTACCCCGCGCCGGGGACCGGCCCGGTCCCGCAGGTACCGCCGGTCGACATCGTGACGCGCCTGGAAAAGCTCAACGAACTGCGCATCGCCGGCCTGCTGACGGACGAGGAGTTCGCGCAGCAAAAGGCCCGGATCCTCGATCAGATGTGAGACGGTCGAGGTCGATGCGATCGACCTGCCTGATGCTGCTCGGACTGCTGACGGCGTGCGCGCCCGGTGGCGTCGAGCGGGTCGAGCACCTCGACGCCAGCGGCAACCTGCGCCGGGTCGAGCTGGCGCCAGGTTCGACGCCCTCGCAGGTCCAGGCGCAGCTCGGCCGTCCCAACGCGATCCAGCTCGGCCCTGGCGCGACCCTCTACTGGCTCTACACCTTCGAGCACATGCGCCATCACTATGTGCTGACCTTTCGCGGCGAGCACCTGGCGCACGTGCGCTACATGCCCCGGCCCGGAGATGCCCGGTAGGGCATGGTGCTGCTGTGGCTGATCTACCTCGCGCTCGGCCTGATCTTCGCGGTCTCGCTGCGCCGGCCGTTCGGCGCGCTGGTCGAGGCGCGACGCCAGCACAGCAACCTCCGGCGCGAGATGCGATCGCTGACCTCCGGCGAGGCGAGCGTCCCGCTCGAGCACCTGAGCCCGACCCTCGCGCGCATCGTCGAGGAGACCTGCATGCTGCGGATCGCCCTCGCGGAGCCGCTGCAAGCGGTTCGGGCCTGGCACGCGGCCGACTCGAGCCGGATCCTCGCCAGCGTCGACGTCGGCGACGGCTCCGACCTCGACCGCTGTGACGAGCTCGACCCGGCGCTCGTCAACGCCCGCCGCGCCGTGTGGGACTGGTGCAGCGCCGTCGAGCGCCTGCCGATGGCCGACCAGCACGTGCTCGAGGGCCTCGGCCTGTCGACTGGCATCGCCAGGGGTCTGCTCGCCGAGCGCAATGCCCTCCAGCGCACCAGTCGAACCCCGAAGAAGGAGCTCGACCGCATCGAGCACCAGCTGCACCCGCTGGTCGCCTCGCTCGACCGCTTCGAGGCTGCGCTGGTGAACGCGACCCGCACCGGCCTGTATCGCTGACACGAGATATGTCTCAAAGGACATGTCCCATGCGCCAGCCGATCAGCCGCCCCAGTAGACGATGCCGAACTGCAACACGTTGGTGACCGGGAACTCGCCGCGCAGCGAGTGCACCAGCGCCTGGTAGCCGATCGTCAGGCCGAAGCCGTGGAACAGCTTGCGGGCGCGCGCCGCGTTCGACAAAAGGCCCATGTTGATGCTCAGGCGCGGGCCGTGCGGGGCACGGATGCCGTCGGCGATCGCCATGCCGTCGACGATCTGGCGGGTCGGGGCGGCGAAGAAGTCGTAGCCGAGGCGGGCGTCGAGGAAGCCGCGCTGCAGCAGCGCGAGGCGCCCGAGGTTGATCGTCGGGCCGCCGCCGAGCAGCGCGATCGTCTGGGTCTCGCTGTCCTTCTTGGTGTGGATCAGGCTGCCGAAGTGGGCCGCGACGGTCACCGCGTAGCCGATCTTGTTGAAGCTCTGGCCGATGTCCGCCGTGATGCCGCCGAGACGACCCGAGAGCGTGTTGTCGACGCTACCGGCGATCATGTAGGCGCCGCGCACGACGATGTTGAGGCGGCCGGGGTTGCCCGGCGGGCGGTACAGGTTGCGGTACATCGCCGCGATCGCCTCGTCCTCCTGCTCGGCGGACTCCTCCTCGCTGCGGATGCGACTCGCGGGGCGCTCGCTCGGGTGGCGATTGACCGAGGGCCCGAGCAGCTGCTCGGCGAGGCCGGGCGTCGTGGGGGCGGGGGTCGTGCCGTCCGTGCCGGCCGCGGGCGCGTTCGGGTCCGCGGCCGCAGTGGGATCACTCCCGCTCAGATCGGCCGGCGTCGGCGCACCCGGGGCGGCCGGGCTGGATGAGGAAGTCGTGGGGCTGGGGGTGGGGGTCGGCGCGGTCGCGGGGGTCGTGCCGGGCGTGGGCACCGTCGTGGACCCGGGTGCTGGCTGCGCACTCATGGGCGCGGGGGTAGGCGCGGGGGTAGGCGGCGTGGTCGGCGTGGTCGGCGTGGTCGTCGGGCCGGCGGTCGGCCGCTGGACTGTCGGCGCAACGGGCAATGGAGCCGGTTGGGCGGCGTTCGGGGCCGGCGCGGTCGCCGGACTCGCGGGCGCGGCCACGGCCAACGCGGGCGCCAACATGCCAACGGCGAGGGTGGCAGCGAGGCTGGCCACGAGGATGCGGGGGGCGGTCGACATGCAGGATCGGGACGCACGGAGAGGACGCAGGGCGTACCCGGGCGGGGTAAACATGGCTCACAGGCTAACCGCAGGGGCCATCCAGGGCGAGGCATTTCGTTGCACGGTCCCGGACATGTCGGCCACAATGCGGCGCGGCGTGGGGCCCGCCCCAGCCGCGAGTGCCGGCTTCGCACCGGCCAACCCCGCTTCGGGGCCGGGCGATCCGTTCTTCATCGTTCTTCCCGCCCATCCGCCCCCAGATCCTTCGGAGACCCGTTCATGAAATTTTCCCGACTCTCACGAGCCACGACGTCCACGTTGCTCAGCGCGCTGACAGTGGCTGCGGCGCTCTCGCTCGTCGCCTGCGGTCCGACCGTCTTCGAGGACGCGACCACCCTGACGGTCATCGGCGATCCGCCGGCGCCCCCGCCCAAGCCCAAGCTCGTGGTCGCCGAGAAGCCCAAGCGCGTGGTCGTCGAGGACAACCGCATCGTCATCAACGAGAAGATCCAGTTCGACCTCGACAAGGCGACGATCAAGCCCGAGTCCGACAGCCTGCTGCAAGAGGTCATCAAGGTCATCAAGGACCACGACCACATCAAGAAGATCGCGATCGAGGGTCACACCTCGAGCGAGGGTAGCGACTCGCACAACCTCAAGCTCTCGGACAAGCGTGCCAAGTCGGTCATGGACTACCTGGTCACCAAGGGCGGCCTGCCGAGGGCGATGTTCACGGCCAAGGGCTTCGGCGAGAGCAAGCTGATCGGCGACGAGTCGACCGAGGACGGCAAGGAGAAGAACCGCCGGGTCGAGTTCAACATCGTCGAGCAAAACGTCACCCGCAAGCGCGTCGTCGTCGACCCCGAGTCCGGCGAGAAGACCCCGGCCGGCGACAAGACCGACGCCGCGAAGTAGGAGCCACCATGCGTATCAGCACCCTCTTGAGCCTCATGTTCCTGGCCGCCTCGACGGTGGTCCCTGGCTGCAGCTGCGTCGCCCGCGACGCGGAGACCTACCGCGCGGACACGCGCAACGTGCTGGAGACCCAGAGCCGCGCCGTCAAGGACTGCTACGACGTCGCCCTGACGACCGACCCCAAGCTCGACGGCGAGGTGGTCGTCAAGTTCAAGGTCGAGAAGAAGACCGGCAAGATCATCGACACCGCGGTCGACAAGGAGCGCACCAAGGCGCCCGAGACCCTGAGCAAGTGCATCGTCGAAGCGATCGACGGCCTTACCCTCGACCCGGTCGATCAGCGCGACGGCCTCGCGACCTTCTCGTGGACCTTCAAGGCCAACGAGCCCCGGCCCGCCGAAGACGCCGCCTCCTGAGCCTGCGCAGGTGCTCCGGCCGGCGATGAGCCGGCCGGACGCGAGCTCGACGCCATGCTGCAAACCATCGAGCACCTGTTCGACGTCTCGCCCGAGCGTCTATGGCAGGTCTACTTTTTCGATGCCGACCACGAGCGCGGCATATGTGAGCTGCTGCGCGTGCGCGTCGTCGGCCGCGAGCTGCAGTACGAAGGCGCCGGTCCGACGCTATTTGTCCGCCGGCGCATGAACCTGCTGCCGGAGCGTGCACCGCCGGCGCTGTTGGGTCGGCTGCTGGGCGCGGGCAGGGTCGTGACGGAGACGGGGGACTTTAGCGCGGCGCACCGGCGGTACAGCCTCGAGGTCGCGCTGCCCTTGCTCGCCGGCAAGGTGCGCTGCGAGGGCGAGTACACCTGGGACACGCTACCCAGTGGCGGTACGCGGCGGGTCTGGCGAGGCCGCTGCGAGGCGCGGGTGCCCCTCATGGGCCCGGCGCTCGAGCGCTACCTCCTCGGCGAGATGGAGAATAGCTTGGGGGACAGCTACGCCTTCACGCGGCGCTGGCTGCGAGAGCACCCGGAGGCGCCGGCCGACCCCGATGTCCGATGAGGGAGGCGATCGGCTATAGTGCCCGCCTCTCGTAACCTCTTTGAGGAGCGCTCATGTCCGAAGCAGTTTCCGGTGCGATGCCAAAGATCGGCGAAGTGGCCCCCGACTTCACCGCGGTGACGACCCACGGCACGATCAAGTTCTCCGAGTGGCAAGATGGCAAGTGGGTCATCCTGTTCTCACACCCCGCCGACTTCACGCCGGTCTGCACGACCGAGCTGGCGGAGTTCGCCCGGCGCGCCGATGAGTTCACCCAGCGCGGCTGCAAGCTGATCGGCCTCTCGATCGACTCGATCCACAGCCACATGGCGTGGCTGCAGAACATCAAGGAGCGGCTCGGGGTCGAGATCCCGTTCCCGATGATCGCCGACCTCGACACCAAGGTGGCGCAAAAGTACGGCATGATCCACCCCGAGGCGGACAGCACCGTCACCGTGCGCGCCGTGTTCATCATCAACCCCGAGCGCAAGATCCAGGCACTGCTGTACTACCCGCTCACCAACGGCCGCAACATCGAGGAGATCGTCCGGCTGCTCGACAGCCTCCAGACCTCGTCGAAGAACGGCGTCGCCACGCCGTGCAACTGGAAGCCGGGTGACCGCGTCATCGTGCCGCCGCCCAAGACCATGGAGGCGCTCAAGGAGCGCATGGCCCGGACCGACATGGAACACATCGACTTTTATCTCGGCTACAAGAAGCTGGCCTGAGAGACAGCCTGTGAAACGCGACGTGGCGCCCGTCTCAGGAGGGCGCCGCGGTCGTTTGTGCCGTCACGACGGCGATGGGGCGAGGGGGCGATGGGGGCGAGGGGGCGATGGACGAGAGAGGCTCAGCGCTTGCCGATTTCGGCGTCGAGGCGCTTCTCGATCGCGTCCAGCTCGCGCATCTTGCGATCGAAGTCGTCGCTGCTGTTGCCGCCGCCGCGATGCCGGCCGGTGCCGAGCGCCCGGTGGCTGCGGCCGCCGCCGAGCTGTTTGCGGCTGCCGCCGGCGATCATGCGATAGCCGAGGTAGCCGGCGCCGCCCAGCAGGCCGAAGAACAGCACATTTTTGACGAGGAAGATGCCGACGCTAAACGCGATGCTGAGGGCCATGAGGGCGCCGAGCGTCAGCAGGACCCCCTTGAGGACCGCGCCGGTCTGCCCGGAACCGTGATTGTCGTGGTCATCTTGGGCCATGGGTCGCTCAGCATAGGCGAGCGACGGCGCCCTGGCAAACCAGCCCGCGGCGGCACGCCAGTACAGACTCACTCGTAGGCGACGCCGGCCGCTTTGCACGCCTCGGCCATCGGCCGGCGCTCTACGGCAGGCAGGTGTCGGTACGCCCAGGCGGCCTTGCCAGGGTCGTGGAGCTTGCAGGCCTGCTCGCCGACGACCACGAGCGCGTTGTTGTTCGGCTGCGCGTGGTAGCTCTCGATCGCCAGGCGCAGCGCCGCGGTCCGGTCACCGCGCGCGGAGGCCTGCTGGGCCCGTTCGAGCAGCGCCGCGGCATGCAGCGGGTCGTGGTTGACCGGCGCCGGCTCGTTGCCGGCGTTCGGCAAGCGCGTGCCCGGGGCCGACTTGCGCAGCAGCGGCGCGGGCACGACCTCGACGGCGTCCGACGTGCGCGGGGGCCGGTTGCGCGGGGTCTCGGCGCCGGGGACGGCGGCTTGCACGGGGAGGATTCGGCGGGTTGTCGCGTGCGCTGGCCCGGCCTCGACGGCCTTCGGCGCGGCGGTCGCGGGCGCTGACTGGACGGCGACCTGCGCCGGCGCCGACCACTGCGTCGCGCTCGTGGGCAGCTTCGCGGCTGGCCCCGAGGACAGGTCGATCGGCGCGAGGGCCGATCGCGGTCCGTCGTCGGTGGCTGTCCTCGAGGACAGGTCACGGGTGATCGCCGCCGGCAAGGGGCCATGATCGAGCCGGCTCGGGCGTTCGACCCGCCCGGGCTCGACCATCGGCTCCGGGTTGGCGACGACCGGCGCGACGATGGCGTGCGGGCGAAGCAGACGCAGCGCGCCCGCGGTCGCGCCGAACGCCAGCACCGCGGCGGCCGCCCACACAAACGATCGCCGGGGCCGGGCGGGCTCGTCGTTCGCGGCCACCAGCGGCCATACGCTCGCCGAGCGATCGACCGGCCCTCGCAGCGAGGCGACGCTGTCCGCCGCGCCGTTCTCGTCGTCGGTGTCGCTTGCACGTGGCGCGCTCGCGGAGTCGGTGTCGCTCGCACGCGGCGCGCTGGCATGCGCCACGGGGGCGGCGAGCGGCAGTACCAGCGGCTCTTGGCGGCCCTCGATCGTCGAGGCGGTCGCGGCCTCGCCGGTGTGCAGCAGGCGCTCGGGCATGAACACGTCGCTGTCGCCGGCGGTGCCGGTGGCGGCAGAGGCGGCGACGGCGGCGACCGCCTCGTCCGCGGCCGCGAGGATCTCGTCCCAGGCGAGGCTGCTCGACGAGGTGCCCGACGACGCAACGATGTTCGGCATCGAGAACCACCGGCCGGTCTTCGACGTGAGGCTGGTCGAAGGGACAGGTCCGATGGTTTGGACGATGCTCGAGATGCCGGGCTCGGTGTCCGACAGGCCCGCGTCGCGCAGCGGCGGGAGCGTGCGCGGGCGGACGGCGGGGGAGGGGGCGTGGCCGGCCGCCGGGTCGATGCGCATCGTCGTCGACGAGGTCGCCGGGGTCGGCCGCTCGACGTCGACGACCTCGAGCACGCCGCTCGCGTCGCAGGGTCCGAAGTCGATCGCCGCCATCGCGTTGGCGAGCGCCCGCATGGTCGGCCAGCGGTCGTCGGGCTGCTTGGCGAGCGCCCGGGTGACGATGCCGACGACCGCGGCCGGCAGGCGGGTCCGGATCTCGGCGGGGAACGGCGGCGGCGCTTCCAGCAGGTGCCGCGCGCAGACGTAGGCCGGGCGCGTGTCGGGGAACGGAACCCGTCCACACAGCAGCTCGAACATGATGACGCCGAGCGCGTAGACATCCGTGCGAGCGTCGAGGGTGCCGCCGGTGAGCTGCTCCGGGGCCGCGTAGCGCAGGTGCTCCGCCGCGGCCGCGGGAGCGAGGCTGGTCCACAGGCTGTCGCCGAACACATTGCCGATGCCCGGGCTCAGGATCTTGAGCGTGCTGGTCCGCGTCTTGTCGCGGACCGGGAACAGGTGTCTCGTCTGGAGGTCGAGGCGCAGCAGTCCGTGCTGGTGCGACAGGTGCAGGATCTGGCACGCGCGGACCATTAGCGGTCGCAGCGCCGGCCAGCGCATCGGGCCCTCGCGGGCGAGCTGCGCCGCCAGGCTCTCGCCTGGAAGAAACTCGGTGACCACGAACACGAGGTCGCCGTCGGCGCGGCCGAGGTCGAGGACATCGACGATGTCTCCGGAGGCGCCGACATCGTCGCGGGACATCGCGGCACTCGCGTCGAGGCGCGCCTGCAGGCGCGCGAGCACGCCCGCGTCACGCGACAGCGCCGGCGTCAGCAGCCGCAGCGCGACCTCCCGCGAGAGCGCCAGGTCCTGGGCCCTGTACAGGATCCCCGCGCTGCCGGCGTGGATGCGCGCGAGCAGGCGGTAGCGGTTGGCGATCGGGGCGGCGTGCTCGCCGGTCACCGTCAGCGGCGACGGCTCCGCGACCGCGTCGGCGTCGTCTCGCGTCTCGCGCGGTCCCGGTCGATCCAGGCGATGTAGCCGTTCGTGGCTCGGTGTCGCTCCCATGGCATCGCAACCATAGCGAAGCGACGCCGCGGTGCCGAGCGTCTTCGGGCGCACCTGTGACCGTCGTCCGGGACCCTTGCATCCGCAAGATCTCGCGCCGCGGCCCGTTGCACCCCGCGGCAAGCGCGGAACCACCCGGCCGGGATCTCGGCCGCGAACCCGCCGCGGCGCACGTATTTCGCCGGGCGATGAGGCATACTCCCGGCTCCACAAGAGAAGGACGGCGAGTGCCTCAGCGCGACGATCAGGGTCCGAAGTCCCCACTTTCCGCGGGGTCGCCGATTTCCGCGGGTTCACCGAACGGGTCCAGATCGGGCCTCCCCGGCCTCCCCGGCCTCCCCGGCAATGACGACGAGTTCCCGCGCGACGCGGCCGATCTCTTCGACGCCATCATCGTCGACGAGCCCAGGCGTGCGGTGCAGATGCCCGTCGCCGTGCCGCCGATCGAATCCTCGAGCGGTCCGTTGCTGCCGCCGGCTCCGACCTCGGCGGACATCGAAGTCGACCTCGACGACGACGAAGACGAGCCCGCGCCGCCAGCACGCGCCGAGCCGTCGCCCCCGCCGGCCGCACCCACATTCACATCCAGACCGGCACCGCCGGCACCAGCCGCGGTTCCGCCGCCGGGCACGCCGGTGCGGTCCGCGGTGCCCGCCAGTGCCTCGCAGAGCAAGCCCGTGCTCCCGGCCGCCGCGCTGTTCAACCGCGCACCGGAAGAGGACAGCGTCCCCGGCAGCGCCGGCAGCATGCCCTCGCGCAACCCGCCGCCCCCGACCTCGAAGACGATGCCGATCGATCTCGACCCGGAGATGATCTCGGCCTCGCGCACCCCGCCC
>JAYUXQ010000663.1:0-4178 GCA_043752905.1 Nannocystis sp.
ACTCGCGGGCCCGGATGCGGGGGTGAATGCGATGATGCGATGGCGCGATGGCGCGATGATGCGATGATGCGATGACGGAAGGTGATTGAGCGTGGTGGGGCCCTGCGTGGGCCCGTCGGTCATGGCGCGGGGACTTCGAGCTGGGCCGGGACCACGATCTCGTGGCGGACGATCGCGTCGCCGTCGAAGTAGAGCTCGTGCTGCTTGCCGCCAGCGCGGACCTCCACGGAGTGGACGACGCGGCCGTCGGCGTAGGTCTTCTTCTCGGCCTCGAGGATCTCGGCGTCCGGCAGCTTCTGCTTGAGGGCCGCGCGGACGCCCGCGGACAGGGTCTTCGCGTCGATGTGACACTCGTTGTAGACGAGGGTGCCGTCGGGCTTCGCGCTGTACTCGCACTTCTGCCCATCTTTGGTGGTCACCTCGACCTCGAACAGGCGGCCGTGCTCGCGCTCGAACTCGGTCTCGTAGGCGCGGATCTTGCTGCCGGGGTACTGCTGCTCGCGCAGGGCCAGTACGGCGGGCGGCACGGCGGCCGCGTCGGCGTGGTAGAGTGACACCTCGCGCACGCTGCCGTCGGCCTCGCACTCGAGCTTGAGCTTCTGGACGCCGGCGGCAGAGGCAGCGGCGCGCACGATGTCGGCGTCGAGGGTGGCGGATGCAGGGGTAGTAGCAGGGGCTGCAGGGGTAGCAGGGGTAGCAGCAGGGGTAGCAGGTGCGGGCAGGGCGTCACCTGGCTTTGCGGACAGGCTGGCGATCTCCTGCTTGAGCGCTGCGATCTCTCGATCGCGCGCTGCGAGGTCTTTGCTGGCCGTACCGCTGTCGCAACCCGGTAAAATTCCCAGGGTCACGACACTCACACTCATGATCGCTCGAAGCAACATCGCGGCCTCCTCGGTGAAGCGGCGAGCATACACAAAGCCGGCGAGCGCGGGGCGGGCTTCGGCTATTCTGGGGGGCGTGACGAGGCTGTCGATACGGCTGGCCCGCTCCTGCGACGCATCGGCGATGGCGCGGGTGCACGTGGCCGCCGTGGCCCACCTGTGCCGCACGCACTACCGGCCCCACGAGCTGGCCCGCTGGACCAACCAGGGGCCAGGGCTCTACACGGCGCTGGTGCGCTCCGCGACGGTCGTGGTGGCCGAGCGTGCGGGGGTCGTCGTCGGCTTCGCGGCGGTGTCGCTGGCGGCGGGCGTGGTGCGTGCGGTGTACGTGCACCCGGGGCACGCCGGCGGCGGCGTCGGGGGCCGGCTGCTGGCACGCATCGAGCGGGCGGCGCGGGTGTACGGGGTGCGTCGCCTGGTGCTCGACGCGACCCTCAACGCGACGCCCTTCTACAGCCGCGCCGGCTACCGACCGGTCGCCCGCACGCGCTCGGGCCTCGGGCTCAAGTGTGTACGGATGTCGAAGGTCCTGTGGACGCCGCGCAGGTTGAACGCGCCGGGCTCCGGTGGCGTGCGCGGCCGGCTCTGAAACGGCGGTTTGAAGCCTTTGCGAGCGTTGGACGGGGCCGTGCGGAGGTGGGACAATGTGCCTGCCTCTGTGCGTACGACGACGCTTTTCGGCGCGGGCAGTGGCGATCTATGAACAAACTATCAACTTGTTGGTTGACAAAGTCTGTTCAAGGTTCCAGTGTTCAGGGCACGGAAACCCGACCATGCAGAACTTAGTCCAGCGCGCCTCCTCGAAGCCCACCACGTCCAGGCCTGTCACTGCGGGCGTCCGCTCGGCGGGTGAGGCCGGCGATCCGCTGGCGACGTATTTTCGTGACGTCGCGCAGCACCCGGTGCTGAGCCGCGACGGCGAGATGGCGATCGCCCACGCGATCGCCAGCCAGCGCGAGACGCTGTGGCGGGCCCTGCTCGGACACCCGAGGAGCGTGGCGATCGCCTGCGAGCAGGCGCGGGCGCTGGTCTCCGCGGAGGCGCTTCCGAAGGAGGCGATCGCGGCGATCGAGGCGGCGGTGGTGGGCACGCAGGGCCGCGTCGGCGCGAGTCAGCGGCGGGCCCTCGCGGAGGCTCGTGAAGGGCTGGCGGTCGCGCTGGCCGGGCAGGACGTCGATGGCGTGGTCGCCGACGCGGTGCTCGCGGACATCGAACGCGCAGCAGCGGGCCCGGGCACGCCGAAGGGGCGTGACGCGGCCGCGTTCGCGGCGCTGCGCGTCGAGGCCCGGACGGCCCGGCGGGTGCTGGCGGCGAGCAAGCAGCAGTTCGTGCAGGCCAACCTGCGGCTGGTGGTGATGGTGGCGCGGCGCTTCAACCACGGTCGCCTCGCGCTGCACGACCTGATCCAGGAGGGCAACATCGGCCTGATGAAGGCGGTCGACCGCTTCGACCCGCGCCGCGGGTTTCGCTTCTCGACCTACGCGACGTGGTGGATCCGTCATGCGATCAGCAGGTCCCTCGCGGACACCGGCAGGGCCGTGCGTCTGCCGGTGCACATGATCGAGGCGCAGGGCCGCGTCGCCCGTGTGAGCCGCGAGTTCGAGGCGCTGCACGGTCGCGAGCCCGCCGACCCCGAGCTCGCCTCCGCGACCGGCCTGAGCCTCGAGCGCATCCAGCGGATGCGCTGGTCGCTGATCGACGGCCCGATCAGCCTCGACGCGCCCGTGAGCAACGGGCCCGGCCGCACGCTGCAAGACCTGCTCGCCGACGCCGACGCCGCCCCCGTGCCGGAGCTGCTGGACAGCGAGCTGCTGCACCGCCACCTGCGCGAGGCGTTCGCGGCCCTGCCGGCGATGGAGGCGGCGGTGCTGCGCGAGCGCATGGGCATGGGCGACGAACCCGAGCAGACCCTGCGGGAGATCGGTGAGCGCCACGCGCTGTCACGCGAGCGCATCCGACAGATCCAGGAGCAGGGCCTGGCGCGGCTGCGCCGCGAGTTTCGCCGCCACGATCTGATGTGAGCCAGGCAGGTTGCCCGGGACGGTCGATCGTGCGAGACATGCCGCCTTGCCGCCGAGAATCGTCCTGCGCCTGTACCCCCGCCGTACGCCCGCCGTCATGGCGGTCGCCACCTGGGGCGTGCTGGCGACCACCGCGCTGCTCATCAGCGCGATCGCCCGGCTGACGCCGATGGCCCTCGAGCCGCTGTACTCGCACGAGATGAGCGGGCTGCAGTGGGCGCTGTACGTCGGCTGGGGCCTGTTCAACGGCTATGTGGAGGGCTACCGCGGGTTCCAGAAGGGCTACGTGCCCCGCGTGGTCGCCCGCGCGTTCTGGCTCGGCGAGCACCCGCGGCCGCTGTTCGTGCTGCTGGCTCCGTTCTTCTGCTCGGGGCTGTTTCACGCGACGCGCAAGCGTTTGATCATCTCGTGGTGCTTGCTGGTCGGCATCATCGGCATCGTTCAACTGGTCCGGCTGCTCGATCAACCCTGGCGTGGCATCGTCGACGTGGGCGTCGTGGTCGGGCTGGCCTATGGGACAGTTGCGCTCGTCGTGCACTTCGCGGGGGTGCTGCTCGGGCGGCCTGTGACCGTGACGCCGCAGGTGCCCGAGGTGGATGAGCCGGGCGCCGATCCGTCGCTCTCGGCCTCCTCGGTGGCGGTGCCGGTCGACCTGCGGTGAGTGCCCGGGCGCTCGCCGGGCCGGGACCCCTCGCACGGGCGCCTAGAAGTGGAGCTTCACTTCGTAGTCGGAGCAGATGTCGGCGGCGGGTTTGTCGACGCGGAGCCACATCTGGAGGCTCTCGTCCTGGCCAGGGCAGCCGAAGTCCTTGATCGTGAACGTGGCGGCGCCGCAGCAGCCGGGCCGCAGCTTGGGCGAGATGGCGAAGTCGCTGCCGGCGGGGCAGGTGATGGCCGTCAGGGCGACGCCGCCGTTGTCGCACTCGAGGAACAGGCAGTTGCGCTGGATGCCGGAGACGATCGTCGCGGTGGGCTCGGCGATGTGGCCGAAGGTGTCGGCCCCGTGCAGGTGATACCAGTCGACGTCGGTCGCGCCCGCGAGCACGCCGGACTGGTCGAAGAAGTCGCTGTCGTCGTCGCTGATGTCGCCGAGCTCGACAGGGGTGTCCTCGGACTCGCCGGGCGGCTCGACGTCGGCGGGGCAGTCGAGACCCTCGGCGCACACGCCCATGACGCACACGTAACCGTCGACGCAGTTGCCGTCGTCGCACGCGCAGTTGGGCGTGCCCACGTCGCAGATCGGGCCGGTCTCGGCGCTGCCGGTGGTGTCGTCGGT
>JAYUXQ010000664.1:0-1577 GCA_043752905.1 Nannocystis sp.
CCCTCGAGCACGTGGGCCTCGTCCTGTCCGAAAAGCCAGGTACCCACGGCGCGCTCGAGCCCGGCTTCCTCCTCCAGGACCGCGGCGGCGCCCCGTGGGTGCAGCATGTCCTCGCCGGCAGCCCGGCCGAGGTCGCGGGCCTGGCTCCCGGCGACGAGCTGTTGGCTGCGCGACCCGCCGGCGGCGCCTGGCTGCGTCTGCGCACGGCCCGGGTCCCGCGGGTCCTGGAGCACCTGCGCCCCGGCGAGCCGGCCGAGCTGCTGGTGTCACGCCGCGAGCGGCTCGAGACCCTCCCACTTCGCTTCGAGCCCGCCCGCACGACCCCGGAGCTCACGCGCCTCTCCGAGCCCTCCATCGAGGTTCAAGAAAACTTTCGCCGATGGACGCGAAGATCATGGAATGAATCATGATCACCGAACCATTGGACACCCTCCTATTCACCGAAGCGGCCACCTCCGAGACCCTCGAAGACGACGCGATCGGCCTCGACCCTGGCGCCCCGCTGCCGCTGCACTTCACGCCGGGTGAAGCCTGGTCCCCCCTGGTGATCAGCTTCCCGCACGTCGGGCTCGAGTGGCCGGACGACGAGCCGCGGCCACGACCATCCGTCGACTTCGGCCGCAACGCCGACCTCGCCGTCGACTGCCTCTACCCCGACGCCGCCCTGCTCGGCGCCGCCACTGTCCGCGCGCGCTTCAGCCGCCTGCTGATCGACCTCAACCGGGCCCCCGACGACGTCAGCGCCGGCCTGGTCCCCGACCATCCGGCCCCGCGCCCGCGCCAGCCACCCTGGGCGACCACCGGGGGTCGCTCGCCACCGGTCCACAACCGCGGCCTTATCTGGCGGACCGCCGTCGGCAACGTCCCGATCTTTAGCGGCACACTGCCCTACGCCGAGCTGCGGACGCGCCTGCGCCGGTACTACGACCCCTACCACCGCGCCCTCGAGGTCCTGCTCGAGCGCCGGCGGGCCCGCTTCGGCTACGCGATCCTGCTCGAGGCGCACAGCATGCCCAGCAGCGTCCCGGGAGACCTCGTCCTCGGCACCTTCGAGGGCGGAGCCTGCAGCCCGGAGCTCGAGGCCACCGCCCTGGCCGCCCTCTCGGCCGCCGGCCCACTGGGCGTCAGCCTCGCCATACGCCTCAACGACCCCTATCGCGGCGGCGAACTGGTGCGCAAGTTCGGTAGACCCGAGCACGGCATCCACGCGTTGCAGCTCGAGGTGAACCGCGCCTTATACATGGACGAGGCCAGTTTGCAGCTTCGCCCCGAGGTTGCTGACCGGCAGCCTCACGACCACCTCGATCCGCATGGTCGGCTCGATCGACTCGACTCGCATGATCATGTCCGGCCCGCTACACCCACCCGCCGGGCACAGATCGCGTCAAAATCTTCGAGCCCGAGGCCGACTTCGCCATCCTCGCCTGACCCGTCGGTCTTGCCACTCGCGCTCCTCTACCGTGTGAGATCCCTCGTGGCAGCACTCGCTGCCGTCCCACCGCGTCTGGCAACGGCTGTAGCCGCCTCCGGGGTGCCCTGCCCCCCTGCCAACCCCGCTCTTGTCGCTTCGTCGCGGG
>JAYUXQ010000665.1:0-4176 GCA_043752905.1 Nannocystis sp.
GCATGGTACATCCTCTGGTTCATGGTGCCCCTCCACAACATCTATCTCACCATCGTTCTCCCGTCCCAGCAGGGCACGACCGGGCCCAACCGCTGCGGCCCCCTCCCGCTGGCGCCCCGGCGCCCGTGACCCTTCGCGTGAAGCTCAGGCCGTCTCGATCGTGTCGGCGGCGACGAGGCCGAGCTCGATGACGGCGAGCTCGCGCATACGATATTTCTGGACCTTGCCGGTGACCGTCATCGGGAACTCCTCGACGAGCTTCCAGTGGCGGGGAATTTTATAGTGGGCGATGCGGCCGTGGCAGTGGGCGCGTAGCTCGTCCTCGTGCAGGCGGGCGCCCGGGCGCAGACGGACCCAGGCCATCACCTCCTCGCCGTAGCGCTCGCTCGGCACGCCGATCACCTGGGCCTCGCTGACGGCCGGGTGCGTGTGCAAGAACTCCTCGATCTCGCGCGGGTACACGTTCTCGCCGCCGCGAATGATCAGGTCCTTGAGACGGCCGACGATCCTCATGTAGCCGTCCTCGTCCATGCTCGCCAGGTCACCGGTGTGCATCCACCCTGCGGGGTCGATCGCCGTCGCGGTCGCCTGCGGCGCCTCCCAGTAGCCGAGCATCACGCTGTAGCCGCGGGTGCACAGCTCGCCGGCGGCCCCGCGCGGGACCACGGCCCCCGTCTCGGGGTCGACGAGCTTGACCTCGACGTGCGGGTGGACCCGGCCGACGGTCCCGACGCGGCGGTCGAGCGGGTCGTCGACCGAGGTCTGGGTCGAGACCGGCGAGGTCTCGGTCATGCCATAGCATATCGTGACCTGATGCATGTGCATGCGCGACTGCACCTGCCGCATGACCTCGACCGGGCACGGCGAGCCGGCCATGATCCCGGTGCGCAGGCGGTGGAGGTCGAACTCGGCGAAGCGCGGGTGGTCGAGCTCGGCGATGAACATCGTCGGCACCCCGTAGAGCGCCGTGCAGCGCTCGTCCTGCGCGGCCTGCAACGTCGCCAGGGCGTCGAAGGCCTCGCCGGGCACCACCATGCATGCGCCGTGGCTGCTGCACGCGAGGTTGCCCATCACCATGCCAAAGCAGTGATAAAACGGCACCGGAATGCACACCCGATCCTCGGGGCCCAGGCGCAGCGCCTCGCCGACGAAGAAGCCGTTGTTGAGGATGTTATGGTGCGACAGCGTCGCGCCCTTCGGCGCGCCGGTGGTGCCCGAGGTGTATTGAATGTTGATCGGATCGTCGAATTGCAGGGTCGCCTCGCGCGCGGCGAGGTCCCGCGGGTCGACGCGATCGCCCTCGGCCAATAACCCGTCCCAGTCGTCCTCGAGCACCAGGCTCGCCGCCAGCGCGGGACAGTCGGCGCGCACCTGCGCGAGCATCGCGATATAGTCCGCCTGGCGAAACCCGCGAGCGTGCAGCAGCAGGCGCAGGCCCGACTGGCGCAGCGCGTGGGCCAGCTCGCTGGTACGATACGCGGGGTTGAGGTTGACGAGCACCGCCCCGACCCGTGCGCTGGCGAATTGCAGGACCACCCACTCGTACCGGTTCGGCGCCCAGATGCCGACCCGGTCGCCGCGCGCGATGCCCCGCGCGAGCAGGCCTCGCGCGGCCCGACCGGTGCTCTCCCACAGCTGATCCCAGGTCGCGCGGTAGCCCTGCGCACGGACCACCAGCGCCTCGCGCGGACCATGCGCGGCGACGGTGCGGCGGAGGTTGTCGCCGATCGTCTCGCCGAGGAGGGGGACCGCGCCGGTGCCGTGAACGTACGAGAGGGCCATCGCGCGCCATCATTGCCGGCGGTCGCGGCCCTGGCAAGCGCAGCCGGCGCGCCGGTCGAGATCGGGCGCAGGTCCGCCTGATACGGCTCGCTGACGATGACCATGCCGGTGGGGATGTCGATGATGTCGATGACGCCGACCTCCGCGCGCCCGAACCTCACGTCCGTGTACTCGCGCGCGGTGAACAGCGGCACTGGCAGTCGGTCGTGCACCCCTCGGCGAGCGCATCGTGGAGGAGCTCCCGGGACCCGCGTCAACGTGGGTGATACCATCAGGTCTCCCATGCGATCCACCCGCGCTCTCGGCCCGCTCCTCCCTCTGATCCTCTTCACGACCGCCTGTGGCGATAGCAGTGGCGCAAATGAGACCGGCACCGGCACCGGCACCGGCACCGGCACCGCGACGGACCCGGGCACCGGCACCGGTGGCGATACCGACCCGACCGGCGGCGTCGCGGCGGGCCCGACCTACTGGGATGATGTCGCGCCGATCTTCTTCGACAACTGCGTGACCTGCCACCAGGCGGGGGGCATCGGCCCCTTCGTGCTCGACAACTACGCCGAGGCCAAGAAGTGGGCGCCGGCCGCGGTCACCTCGGTGGAGGAGCGCTCGATGCCGCCGTGGCTGGTGACCGACGACGGCAGCTGCGGCACCTTCCAGGACTCCAAGGCGCTGTCGCAGGCGGAGATCGACACCGTTCGTGCCTGGCTCGACGCCGGCACCCCCGAGGGCCAGCCGCGCAGCGACCTCCAGGCACCCGCGCCGGAGTCGTTGACCGACGCGGTCGAGTTCAAGACCCCGAAGTTCTTGCCGGCGATCAAGGGCGGCGACCTGGCCCAGTTCGACGAGTACCGCTGCTTTCGCGTCGACACCAAGCTCGCCGCGGACCGCTTCCTCACCGGCTACAGCGTGACGCCGGGGACCCCGGCGATGATCCACCACGTCCTGGCGATCACCGTCGACCCCGAGGGCGCCGGCGAGGGCGGTCAGAAGAACAAAGACATCATCGCGGCGCTCGACGCCGAGTCCCCGGACCGCGACGGCTGGCCGTGCTTCGGCGCCGCGGGCGACGGCGTCGACCCGGGCGGGATCCCGGTGTCGTGGGCTCCCGGTCAGGGCATCATTTCGCTGCCCGAGGGCATCGGCTATCGCATCAAGAAGGAAGATTACCTGATCCTTCAGGTCCACTACAACCTCGTCGACCCCAAGCTAGCGGGCATCGTCGATCAGACCTCGCTCAAGATCCGGTTCGCCGACACGGTCGAGCGCGAGGGCTTCTTCAACCTCCCCGATGACTTCCTCGGCTCGCTGTTCTCCGGCAACCCCGACGTGCTCGAGCCCGGCAAGTCCGCGGTCACCTACACCTTCGACCACAAGCTCGATTACCTGCCCTTCTTCGGCGCCCAGGCGGCCGACCTCTACGGCGTCTTCCCGCACATGCATCAGCGCGGCCGCAAGTTACGCGTCGAGCTGATCGAGGACGGCGGCGCGCCGCAGTGCGCCGCCGACGTCAAGGCCTGGGACTTCAACTGGCAGCTGTTCTACTTCTATGATCAACCGCTGCCGCTGACCCCGAAGTCGACCCTGCGCATCACCTGCGAGTACGACACGCAGAGCGCCACCGAGCCGGTGCTGCCCGGCTGGGGCACGCAGAACGAGATGTGCCTCGCAGGCATCTTCATCGTCCCGAAGTGACAGCGTGCGCGAGCAGCCCCGGGCGCTCGCGCGCGCATATCGGCGGAGGCTCGCGGACCACGTCACGCGGGCCTCGGTGTAACTCTCGCATCGTATCGCGGGCGCAAAATCTCCGCGATGCGACCTGTTACCGTGGCGTCGTGAATGCCTCGGTGAGTACGCAGCGGACGCTGACCCTGACCTTGCTGTGTGCGCTCGGGTGCTCGCAGGGCGGCGAGGAGGCCACCGGCGGTACCGGCGGCACCAGCGACGCCGAGAGCACGGGCGCCGTCACCCCGACGACCGGCGGCGAGCTCGACCCTGATCTCTACGCCTCGATCGATCCGCTCGACCAACTGCGCGCCCAGGTCGACATCGCCACCGGGGCGCTGCTCGCCGGCCTCACCAACGTCGTCGTCGTCTCCGTCGGGTCCGGCAGCTACTACTGGTCCAGCGAGTACCCGAGCCTCGCCGCGCTGTACCCCGACGGCAAGCTCATGGGTGGCCACGACCTGCGCCACGGCGACAACGACGTCACCAACAACGTGCTGCACGAGGTCTCGAGCCGCAGCATCGGCGAGATGGCGCGCATGGCCCGGACCCTCGCCGCTCAGCCCGAGGCCGGCGGCACCATGCTCGACAACACCTTGCTGCTGCATATGTCCGACAACGGCGAGAAGCACCACTCCAACGCGGAGGAGTGGGCGATGCTGCTGGTCG
>JAYUXQ010000666.1:0-1575 GCA_043752905.1 Nannocystis sp.
CAATGTACGCTCGCCATGTCGCTCGGACTCTCAGTACCCGTCCGGCGACAAGCGGGGCGCAGACGATGTCCCAGAGCGTTGGCCCTCCTCCGCCGGACCCAATTAGCCTCGCCTCGCGCCGCACACCGAAGCGATACCCGCACTCGCTATAGGGGGACCGTCCCTTTGCACTGAACCATCGACGACACTCTGCCCGCCGCGTACATCGAGAAGGTGCGCCGCAGGCCGACCGATCTCGTCCTGTGGCGGCTTCGGCGCCGCGCGACATCGACAGCTGATGCGGGTAATCTATTACCCATAAAGCTTGATAACGAGTAGCATACTACCCAATTAATCCCGTCTCCAGTTGACGAGCAAGGACGGTCCTGATAAGTTTTCCCCGTTCCAGACCCCGGATTGTACCGTGCCGACCGCCACCCTCCCGTTCGAAGTTCGCCAGGCCGCTCTCAAGCTTGGCGAGTCTCTCCGCACTGCGCGCACTCGCCGCCAGATGTCGCAGGATGAGCTTGCGACGGCCGCACAGATCTCTCGCAAGACCCTGTACGCCCTCGAGAAGGGCGCACCCGGGGTGACGATCGGCACCCTCGTGTCTGTGCTGTGGGCCCTCGGACTGATCGACACCATGAACGCCGTGGCCAACCCGGACACGGACACGCATGGTCGCATCCTCGAGGCGGCCAGGCGACCGACGCGCGTCCATTCTCCTGGCGGCACCAACAACGATTTCTAAGGTGCCATGCCCGCCGAACGGTCCTGCTATGTCCACATTCAGCTCCCCGGCACCTTCGAGATGGTGCCGTGCGCATCGCTGAGAGTCGTCGAGGTCGCATCCGGCGTGTATGAGGGGAGCTTTCTCTACGGTAAGCGATACCTTCAGCGCCGCAACGTCGTTGCGCTCGACCCGTTCCACCTCCCGCTCCGGGAGCGCCCATTCAAATTCACGAAGCTCAAGGGCATCCCCGGCGCGGTCCGCGATGCCAGCCCGGATACATGGGGCCGACGCGTCATTCAGGCCAAGCCGCAGAGGTCGGAGACCGACATCCACGAGATGGACTACCTGCTTTACGGCCCCGACGACGGCGCCGGTAACCTGCGCTTCGGGGAGGATGTCACGCCCACCGATCGCCCCCGGCCATTCAACCGCACCCATCAACTTTCGGCGCTCGCGGAGGCCGCCGCGCGGCTCGAGGTCGACGGCAGGCTCCCTTATGAGCTCCTTGCGTCACTCGAGCCCGGCACGAGTATGGGCGGTGCGCGCCCCAAGGCCACCATCGAGGACGCCAACAAGCTCTGGCTGGCCAAGCTCCCCGCGCCAGGCGACCGGCATGACTTCCAGCGCATCGAATATGCGACCCTCGAGCTCGCCCGGGCCGCGGGCCTCGCCGTCTGCCGCACCCGCATGGAGACTCTGGCGGCCCGCGAAGCCCTGCTGCTCGAACGCTTCGACCGCGAATGGGTGGCGGATAAACAGGCGTACCCAACAACGATGACCATCCGCGCAACCACGCCTTGCTGCGCACCCCCGATGGATGGCGCCTATCGCCGGCCTACGACATCATCCCCATGCCGATGGAG
>JAYUXQ010000667.1:0-4171 GCA_043752905.1 Nannocystis sp.
CGAAACTTCAGGTTGCCCCTTGCATAGTCCTTCTCGGCGTCGCCCTCCGGGAACCAGTGGCCGCGGTCCCACACGACCACCGAGCCGCCGCCGTACTCGCCTTGCGGGATGATGCCCTCGAAGCTGCCGTACTGGACCGGGTGGTCCTCGACATGGACAGCGAGGCGCTTGTCGGCGGGGTTGAGGCTCGGGCCCCTGGGGACGGCCCAGCTGAGCAGCACACCGCCGAGCTCGAGGCGAAAGTCATAATGTAGCCGGCTGGCCGCGTGCTTCTGGATGACGAAGCGCAGCGCGCCCTTGTTCTTGACAGCGCTGCCGGCCGGCTCGGACGTCTTCTTGAAGTCGCGCTTCTCGTTGTAACGATCGAGCGACATGGCGACCTAGCCCGTCTTCCGCGTCGGCGCGTGGGTCGTCTTCCTGGCGGCCTTCTTGGTCGTCTTCCTGGCGGCGGTAGTCTGCTTTGCGGCGGCCTTCTTGGTGGTCTTCTTGGCCGCGGTGGTCTTCTTGGCGGCCTTCTTGCTGGCCGCTTTGCCCGGCTTCTCGTTGGCCGCGCCGCCGCGCTTGCCGAGGCTGTTGCGCAGCAGCTCCATGATGTCGACGACGTTGCTCGGCTCGGGCGCCTCGGCGGGCTCCTCGGGCGCCTCGACGTCGCCGTGTTTGACCTTCTCTTTAATAAAAGCCATCAGGTCGTCGCGGTAGGTGTCCTTGAACTCCGCCGGCTTGAACGGGGCTTCCATGTCGGAGACGAGGCGCTCGGCCATCTTGAGCTCGGCCGGCGAGATCTTCATCTGCTTGACGCTCTCCTCGGGGAGGCTGTAGTCCGAGGGCTTGTGCAGCTCGTGGTCGTAGCGGAGGATCTCGAGGATGAGCGCGTCGCCGCGGACCATCACCGCGGCGACATTCTCGCGGGTGCGGATCACGACGCGGGCGATGCCCACCTTGTTGGACTTGCGCAGGACCTCGCGCAGCAGCACGTACGCCTTGTGGCCCTTCTTGGTCGGGACCAGGTAGTAGGGCTTCTCGAAGTACATCACATCGATGTTGCCGGCATCGGTGAAGTGCACGATGTCGACCGTCTGCGTCGCCTTGACGTTGGCGCGCCTGAAGTCCTCCTTCTCGACGATGACATACTCGCCCTGCTCGTATTCATAGCCCTTGACGATGTTGTCCCAGTCGACCGGCTCGTTGGTGTTGCGGTTGTATCGCTGATACCCGACCGGAGCCATGTCTCGCCGGTCGAGCATGTCGAAGTCCAAGTCGTCACGGGACTCGGCGGTATGCAGTCCCACGGGGATCTGCACCAAGCCGAAGCTGATCGTACCTTCCCAAATTGCTCTGGTCGCCATGTGCATGCGCCGCCTTCGCGCAGCTGGTTCGTATCACCAAACCGAGCATCCGCAAGCGCGCCGGGCCGACCCGGGGAGCATCATTCGTGGTCGATGAGATCGTCGAGGACCGGGACGTGGGACTGACAGCGGGCCAGCAGGCTGCGGCTCATCGCCTTGGCGTCCTCGGCCACCTCGGGGTCCCTGAGCGCCTGCTCGTAGCCGCGGATGCCGTGCTCCTCGGCCTGCCGGAGGACCGTGAGGGCCACCGACCCACAGGGCACGTTGGCGGCGCCCGAGTTGGTCGGCAGCTCGCCCGGATAGCGGATCAACAGGTCGCGCAGGAGCCCGACCGCCTGGCTGTGATCGGCGCAGATCTGTTGTAATCGGGCGCTGGCCGGCGATCCCGTGACTCGCTCGAGCGCCTTTTCATAGCTCTCGGCGGCGGACATCTCGTCGCGTAGCAGGCTCCGGAGCCGCTCGGGGGTGGTCTCTGCGGGGTCTCGCATTCGCATGGTCCGTTCTCCTCGGCGAGTCGAAATGGGGCACGCGACCCCAGCGCGACGCCACGTATGAATCGCGATCCATTGCGCGGTGCCTTGCTCCGCGCCGCCCCGTCGTTGCGGAGCCCCTGCGTCACGTACGCATCATCGTAGTTCGTGTCATACCCACGCGTGTCGCCGTGGCAAGGCGTACCCGCGCCTCACTGCGCTCGCATGGAGTTCTCCCGGGTGACGTGTGTCCCGTCCGTGTCGCTGCGCAGCAGCCGCTCCGGCGGCCATCCTCGCAGCTTTCGCAGGAACAGCAGCATTCTGGCCAGAGCCGCGGTACTCGCGGGCGGGCGTGGTTGTTTAGCGGTCGAGGGGCGGGTCGTTGGTGCGGAGCTCGGCGGCGCCCGCGGGCTTGACGGCCTCACCCGTGCGGCGCGTGCGGGCCATCTCGGTGGCGATCGCCACGGCGGCCTCGGGCGAGGCGCCGGCGCTGAGCTTGGCGTAGGCCTGCTCGGCGGCCCGGTCGCGCGCGTGGAGGGTGCTGGCGTCCGAGTCGTCGCCCGGCAGATCGACCCGCAGCTCGCGGGCGATCATCAGCAGGCCCGCCGAGATCGGCAGCGCGAGCAGTGCGCCGAGGATCCCGAGCAGGGTTCCACCGATGATCAGCGCGAGGATGACGGTGGTCGCCGACAGGCGCAGGACCCGGCCGTAGACCCTGGGCACCAGATATCGGCTCTCGAACTCCTGATAGGACAGCATCACCACGGCGATGGCGATCGCCACGGTGGGGCTGACGGCGAGCCCGCCGATCACCGCGGGGGTGGTCGCCAGGGCGCCGCCGATGAAGGGGATGACGTCGGTCAGGCCGGCGAACACCGCCAGTGGCAGCGCGTTGGGCACCTGGAAGGCGGTCAGCAGGGCGAGGGTGAAGATGGTGATCGCGGCGGAGGTGATCAGCTGGCCGCGGACGTAGCCGCCGACGATGACCTCGAGCTCGAGCATGATCCTCGCCAGGCGCAGGTGGTGGCTGCGCGGCACGATCGCGTAGAGGCCGGCCTGCGAGCGCTGACCATCGATGAGGATGTAGAAGGCGAGCACCATCGCCGTCGCCGCGTAGCCGATCGTCATCACGATCTGCGAGGAGACGGCCAGCAGCGCCGAGCCGACCGTGGCGAACATGTGCTCCGAGCCGGCGTCGCGCACCAGCGGCGCGAGCGGGGCGGTGAGCGGGCGCTGGTTGAGCCAGGCGATGAAGGCGTCGCGCTTGCCGGGCGCGTCCTCCAGCAGCTCGAGCATCTGGTCAAATAGCGGCGGCAGCGTGAGCAGCAGCAGCAGCGAGGCGGCGACGAGCAGCACGAGGATGATGATCAGCACCGACCAGCCGCGCTTCATGCCGCGGCGCTGGAGCCGGGCGACGAAAGGATTGAGCGTGCCGACGAGGATCAGCGCCACGACGACCGTCAGCGCGATCGCCCACAACTCAATCAACAGCCACACCGCGAGCGCGCTGAGCAGCAGCAGCAAGATCGTGCGCACGGGGATGATGAGCCGCACCTCGCGTGGGGCGGGCTCGAGGCCGCGGCGCCTGTCCTCTTCCGGTCGATGATCGTCTGCCACGCGCGAGGGCGAGCGTACCGCGAATGGTGAGGTGCGGCGAGACCGGAGACCGCGATATGCTGGCCCGATGGAGATCCATGTTCGCCGGTTCGCGTCACTGGCCGTGTCCTGGCCCCTGGCCGCGTTCGCGTGGCCCACGTGCGACGGCGCCGACGCCGACGCCGGCCAGCAGCCGTCCCGCGCGCCTGCGCAGGACGCGAGCACTCCCGGATGCGTGGCGAAGATCGAGGCCGCGCGCGCGTGCAGGCAGGCCGGCGAGGCCCCCAGCCGCGCTTTTGCCCGCCGTCTCCGGTGGACCGGCGATCCAGGCCAGCGGCAGGACCCGCCTCGAGGTCGATCGCCGGGTCACGCGAGAATCCGATGCTCGCGGGGTCCGTGCAGCTCGAGGTGACGCCGAAGTGGAGGGCAGGGGCCGGATCACTCCGGCGCGATCGGGACCTTCCAAAATGAGAGCATGCCGATGCCGTTCTCGTTCTTGACCCACGGGCCGGCGCCGATGTGCCCGAGGTAATTGATCCCCGTCGCCATCGAGGCGTCGCCCTGGACGGTGAGCACCAGCTCGTGGCCCTGGGCGACGCAATCCGCGACGATCGAGTCGCCGCCCGCGTGGATGCGAAAGTCGGCCGCGGCCCCGTCCTCGCAGGTGATCACGGAGTCGGCGTTGCGCATGGTGACGATGATCTGCTGGCCGTTGGCGGCGAAGCGGGCCGCGGCCGGGTTGGGCGGCTGGACGTCGAA
>JAYUXQ010000668.1:0-4171 GCA_043752905.1 Nannocystis sp.
GCCGACCCGGCGCAGGACCCTGAAAAGGTGGACCGCGAGGTCGGTGCCGCGGACCTGGGGCCGCTCGATGCGTTCTTGCAGACGTACCTGCCGCGGGCGCGCGGGCCGTTCGTGGCCTCGACGGTATGCCTGTACACGTGCACGCCCTCGTGGGACTTCGCGATCGACTTCCTGCCGGGCGAAAGTCGTGTGATCGTCGCGGGCGGGTTCTCGGGGCATGGCTTCAAGTTCGCGCCGGCGATCGGCGAGCTGGTCGCGCAGGCCTTGCTCGCGGGCGCGCGCCCGCCTGCGCTCGAGGCGTTCGCACGCGCGCGGCACCTGGCCGGCCCGGAGCTCTAGCCCGGATCTCTCACCATGCCAAGTTTGTGCTGACGGGCGGCATCAAGGATTTCAGAAGGGACGAGGCAAACGCACGACTGGTCCGGGGTCAAGGCGGGCGTGTTGCGGTACCTTGCGGTCATGCGTCACGGTCTCGTCATCACCTCGGTGTGTTCCCTCCTCCTCGCCGCGTGTTCGAGCGGCCTCGACGCGAATGACTCGCTGGTCGCGTTCGGTGCCACCTACGCGGCGCTCTCGCAGGGTCAAGCGCAGGCGCAGGTGGCCGCCAACGGCATGGCGATCGTCGAGGGCGACGACACCAGCTTTCGCGGCCTCGGCGTGCACCCCCGCGCGGGCGCCAACGTGAACTACGACTGGGCCTGCACGTCCGGCGGCACGGCGCACTACGCCGGCGCGGCCGAGGCGGTGCTCGACGACGCCGGCGCGAGCACGGTGACCTTCGACCTCACGGCCGAGTTCGACGCCTGCGCCGTCAACGGCATCACGCTCACGGGCGACCTCGAGTACGCCGTCGATGTCGAGACCACCGCCGAGACCCTCTACCTCAAGTCGACGATGAAGGGCTCGATGAGCTACGAGGGCCAGCTCGAGGGTTCGTGCGACTGGAGCCTGACCATGAAGATCGCTACGTCCAGCGCGGGCGCGGGCACGGTCAACGCCGAGTTCTCCGGCTCGATCTGCGGCCACGACGCGGCCGCCACCCTCACCGCCCACGGCTGAGCTGCTATCGCCGCGGGCGCGCGCTCGTATAAGCTGCGCGCGTGGCGGCGTTTCGTGACAAGTACGGGCCCTGGGCGGTCGTCTGCGGGGCCTCCGAGGGGCTCGGGGCTGCGTTCGCGGCGACCCTCGCGGCGCGCGGTGTGAACCTGCTGCTGCTGGCCCGCCGGGCAGAGGCGCTCGCGGCCGTCGCTGCGCCGCTGCGGGCGCGGGTCGAGGTGCGCACCGCGGCGATCGACCTGGCGAGCCCCGATCTCGCGGCGGAGCTGCTCAGGTTATGCGGCGACCTCGATGTCGGTCTCTGCGTCTACAACGCGGCATTTTCGCAAGTGGGGCCATTCCTCGAGCAGTCGCTGGCGGACAAGCAGCGCACCCTCGACGTCAACTGCCGCGGCCCGATGATCGCCGCGCACGTGTTCGGCGAGCGCCTGGCGCTACGCGGGCGCGGCGGGATCGTGCTGATGTCGTCGCTGACCGCGTTCTGGGGCTCGCCCTTGGTCGCCAGCTACGGCGCGACGAAGGCCTTCAACCTCGCGCTCGGCGAGGCGCTGTGGTACGAACTGGCGCCGCGTGGGGTCGATGTACTGGTGTGCTGCGCCGGCGCGACGCGCACGCCCGGCTTCATGCGCTCGAGTGGGCCCGACGGGCCAAGGTCGATGGCGCCGGAGGCGGTCGCCAAGGAGGCCCTCGCGGCGCTCGGCGGGCCCCCGGCGATGGTGCCCGGCCGGCTCAATCGCCTCGCGGCGTTCGTGCTCGGCCGGCTCTTGCCACGCCGCGCGGCGGTCAAGATCATGGGCTCGCAGACGGCGCGGCTCAGTAGACCCCGGGGATGATGCGATACGGCACCCGCCGGGTGTACGCGGTCCATAGATCACCGTACTTGGCGGCGCAGCGGATGTCGTCGAAGTGCTGGCGAGGGACCAGCAACATTAAATAGTATAGCGGATACAGCCACGGCCCGGGCGCGCCGGGATATCCGAGGGACAGGGCGAGCGCGGTCGCCATCGTGATCTCGCCGAGATAGTTGATGTGCCGCGAAAGCCCCCAGAAGCCGTTGACGAGCAGGCGGTGGCCACCATGCTCGAGGGCCTCGGGAGCGATGCGCCCGAACGCGCGGTGGGATGGGTCGCTTTTAAAATAGAACTTTTGCATGTTGGCGCCGCGGGCCAGCACCCAGCCGGTGAAGAACAGCAGGGCGCAGGCGACCAGCAGCGGGGTCGGGGTGTGGGGGTTGGGCGCGTCGGCGAGCGACCATAGACCCACCGCATAGAAGAATGCATAAAAGGTCAGGCAGCCCCAGCCGAGCTTGAAGCCGAGGCGCTCGGCGAAGAAGTCGTAGGTGTAGAGGTGGACCTCCTCGAAGAACAGATATTCGCAGAGGAAGAAGGAGAACAGGCCGACGTGCAGCAATACGCCGGGGGACGGGTCCGAGGGGTACAGCAGGACGTGATGCGCGGCGAATCCGAGCAGATTGAGCTCGAGCATGACGGCGCCGATCAGATACAGGAACATCTTGGCGTCGACGTGGCCGCCGAGCAGCTGCGGGTTCTCGCGGCGCCCGAGGTAGAGGTCGGCGAGCAGGCCGCGGCGCGCAGGTGCGGGCAGCACGACCGCCGCCGTGAACGCCAGGCCGATGACGCACGCGGTCGCGAGGTTGTCCCAGCGATGCACATATACATAGTCCCACGCGACCAGACCGGTCGCGCCCGCGAGCAGGTACAAGGCGACCATGATCGCCATGACGCGCAGGCCGTTGAGGCGGTAGCGCAGGCGCACGCCCGTGTGCTCGTCGTTCACGTAGCCGGTCACCCAGCGGCCCGGCACGATCAGGTGCAGCACGAAGACGAGGGTGTAGAGGGCGAGCAGCGCGAAGCAGGCGGGCACCGACGAGAGGGTAGCGAGGGGGAGCCCGCGGTGTCCAGGCTGCGCCGGGACTCGTGGCGCGCGGGGGGGGTCGCGGGCGGGCGGCGTCGTGTACGACGGACGGGGGCCGACGACACCAGGGGCTAGCGACTTCCTGGCGCTGCGGCCGGCGCTGGAGCGCATGCTCGACGACCAGCCCGAGGGGTCGGATCTTGCGATCTATGGCTTCTCCGACGAGCAATTACACGTCCGCGGCGGGAACCAGCAGATCCCGGTGGCGGTCGCGGAGCACCTCGGCCCGGACGCGGTGCGCCTCGGTCGGCGCATGGAGTCGATCGTGCGCCGGCCGCAGGGCGACTACAAGATGTTGTTTCGTCGCGCCGGCGATCGCGGGCGAATGACCTGGCCTTCGGGCCAGGTATGTACATCAGCGGCCGGACAGGGCGCGCAGGCGCTGGAACAGCGGCTCGGGGGTGTTGCGCACGACCGCCATGATGCACGCCCAGTACCACGGCACAAACACCTCGCGGGCGCCGCGGTCGACCGCGCGGACGATGTCGCGGGCGACCCGGGCGGGGCTGGCGAACAGGGCGTTCTTGGCGTGGGTCGCGGTCATCGGGCTGTCGACCGGGCCGAGCTTGAGCGTGGTGACCTGCACACCCGCGGGGTAGAGGCGGCTGCGTAGCCCTTGCAGGTACAGGCCCAGCGCGCCCTTGGCCGCGCCGTAGGTGTAGTTGCGCGGGCGGCCGCGCTCGCCGGCGACCGAGGTCATCACCGCGAGCGCGCCGGACCTCTGCTGCTCGAGCAGGTCGGCGATCGGGACCAGCAGCGCGACGACGGAGATGAAGTTGGTCCGCAGGATGCGGTCGGCCTCGGCGAAGTCGTGTTCGCTGCGCTCCTGGTCGCCCAGCTCGCCGTGGGCGACGAGCACGAGGTCGACGCCGCCGAGCGCCGCGACGGCCTCGTTCACGAGGGACGGGGCGCGCTCGAGATCACACAGGTCGGCGACGGTCGTGGTGACGGCGGTCGCCCCGTGGCAGCGGGCGACCACCGCGGCGAGCTTGTGCGCGTCACGGGCGACGAGGTGCAGGCGATCGCCGCGGGCGGCCCACAGCATGATCACCTCGGCGGCGATCGCCGAGCTGGCACCGAAAACAATGACGCGACGCATGCCCGGCAATCTACATCGACCGGGCGCGCGCCGTCACGGGTGGTCTTCGCCCAGTCGCGGGCCTCGATGTGGGCGTCGGCC
>JAYUXQ010000669.1:0-4170 GCA_043752905.1 Nannocystis sp.
GCGAGGACACGCGGCACATCGGTCACCTGCGCGAAGCCGCCGACCGCCTTGATCAGCTCGTCGACGCGGGCGCTGCCGGCCGGGTCGTCGTCGATGCGGCTCATGAAGGCCGCGGTGGCCCGTGGATCACCGAGGCGTTGCAGCGCGCGGATCGCCTCGCTCTGCTCGTTGGCCTGATCGGAGCGCAGCTTCTCCACCAGCACGTCGAACGCGGCGACGTCCTTCTTGGTCGCCAGTTGCTCCGCGGCGGCGAACCTCTGGGAGCGGTACTTCGAGCCCAGCGAGCCACGCAGGGCCTGCGCCGCGGGTCCGTGACCATCCGCCTCATAGTGCCCGGCGAGCCCCAAAACAGCGGCCTGCCGCAGCGCCTCCGAGCGAGCCCCGAGCGCGAGCGTGTGCACGCGGATCCATGCATCACGACGCGCGGCGGTCACCGCCTCGCTCTCGCCGTCGGCTGGCTTGACCGCGGGCGTCGCGGGTGTCGCCTGCGCGGTCAGCAGCGTCGCCAGCAGCTTCGCGGCCTCCTGCTCGAGCCCGTCGTCGCGGTTGACGAGCACATCCTCGAGCACCTTGAGGCCCTTGGCGCCCTTGCCCGAGCCGGGCAGCTGGGCGAGCAACGCGAGGCCGAGCGCGCCAGTATCCCGCTGGCCGGTGCTCAGCGCCTCGGCGGCGAGCGCAGCCGGCTCCATCCCGATCGCCTTGAGCCCGTCGAAGGCCTGCTTGCGCACCGCCTGCTGGGGGTCTCCCAGCGCGAGCACCAGCACGCTCTGGACCGCGGAGATGTCCCCACCCGACTTCTTGGACTTCTCTTTGCCGCCGGTCGCCACCGCCATCAGCCGCGAGATCGCGGTCTGGCGGATGCGCATCTCGGCGTTGCCGCCGGGCAGGCGTGACAGCGCCGCATAGGCGCCGAATACCACCTGACGCAGCTCCTCCGGCGCATAGGCCGGCGGGCTCGGCGGGCGCTTGCTCGCCTGCTGGTGGACCTCGGTGATCTTGCCGGCGAAGCGGCGGGTGAAGGTCGCCCACTGGCGGTCGAAGGTCTCCTGCTTGTCCTCGGCCAGGGCATCGAGCAGCCGGGCCGCGCGGACCTTGAGCTGCGGGTTGCCCTTGCCATCACCAAACGTGACCATCTCGGCGATCGTTCGCACCGTCGCCCCCGGGATCGTCCACTTCGTCTTGCCCTCGCCGCGGTCGTTGACCATGTCGGTCACGAACTTCGCGAACGCGGCGTCGTCCCCGAAGTGCTCGAGCGCCTGCGCTGCCACCAGCCGCACCCGCGGGTGCGCCGAGGCCAACGCCGCGAGGCAGCGATCCGGCACGCCGTCGCCCTCGACCATCTCACGCATCAGCACCAGCACCAGCGCCTTGTCCCGCAGGCGGTCCTTGCTGTGATCGAGGTAGGCGATGAACGCGTCGTCCGCCCCGAGCGCGAGGGCTGCCAATAATCCCTGTTCAGGCGACGGCGCGTGCTTACCGGCCGTAAAAATAATCGACGCGCCGGTCGCGTCGCCACAGGCCGCGAGCCCGAGCGCAGCCTCGGCCTGCACCGCCGGATCGCTGTGTTGCAGCGCGGCCTGCAACGCGAAGATCGCGTTGGCGTTGCCGGGGCGGGCCATCCACGCCAGCGCGGTCGCGGCTGCCTGACGGATCTTCGCCTCCTTGTGTTGCAGCAGCGGCAGCACGGCCGAGCTCGCCGCGGGGTCGCCGAGCTCGGCGAGGCCGGCGAGCGCACGTACGACCCGGTCGAGCCACTTCGGGCGCAACGCCGGCGTCTCGGGCTCCGGCTCGCCGATCATCGTGACCAGCGGCGCGCGGGCCGAGCTGTCCCCGTGGACAGCACGAGCACCCGCCGCGCGCACGACCACGTCCGGGTGCTTGCTCGCCATCGCCGCCGTCAGCGCCTCGTCGCCCTCGGCGACCAGCAACGCGTCGACCGCCAGCTGGCGCACGGTCTCGTCCTCGTCGTCGACGGCCTTGACCAGCAGCTCGTGGGTGCCGGCCGCCTTGCGCTTGGCGAGCACCCTGGTCGCCTCGACGCGCAGGTCCGCGTATTTGCCCGACAGCGCGGCGCTCAGTGGTTCGAGGCCGATCCCCTTGGTCCGCTTGAGCGCGAAGTCGAAGGCCTCCTTGCGCACCCCCGGATCCGGATCTCCGAGGAGTTCGATCAACAGCGGCCAGGCCCACGCCTGCGAGATCTGCCCCACGACCTCGTTGAGCACCTCGCGGCGCACATCCGCGTGAAGGCTCTTGAGCGCGAAGCGCAGGCTGCCGGCAGCGGGTCCGCCGACCTCGAGGCTCAGCGAGGCCTTGAACGCCTCGCTGCGCACGGTCTTGCCGGCGTCGCCGAGCGCCCGCTCGAGCAGCGCGATCGCGGCCGGCTCGCGCGACTTCTTGATCTGCTTGACCAGCAGGTCGAGGCCGCGACGGCGCACGTCCTCGTGCTCGGCGCCGAGGCCCGCCGCCGCCACGGCCAGCGGCACCGAGTCCTCGAGGCGGACCAGCGCGGTGAAGGCCGCGTCGCGCACGCTCGCGTCGCTGTCGCGCAACATCAGACGCAGGCGGGCCGCGCCGCGCGGGTCGCCGAGCTCGGCGAGCGCCTTGCACGTCTCGACGCGCACGCTCGGCGTCGTCTCGCGGCTGAGCTGCAACAACGTGCCCAGCGCGCGCGGGTCCTGCAGCGCGGCCAGGCCGGTCGCGCCGGCCAGGCAGGTGTCGAGCGCGCGGCTCGCCATCGCCTCGAGCAACGGCCGCTTGTCGGCCTCCGAGACGTCGGCGATGTCGAACTTCCTGGCCTTCGGGAGGTCGTCGTCGCTCGGCTTGCTGTCTTTGGACTTGCCGTCCGCCTTCGCAGCGGCTGCCTTGACCTCGGCGGTCGGGTCCGGCGCTGTCTCGATGTCGTGCAGCAGGCGATGAATTTGCTTGTCGCGAAACCGCAGCGCCGCGGCGAGCTTCGGGGTCGCCAGCAGCGACACGAGGAACGCGGCCTGGCGCACGCCCGCATCACTGTCGGCGCTGAAGCGACGCAGCGCGGCCTGGACCTCGGCCTCGTCGAGCATGTCGCGCTGATGGAACCGGATCAGCGCGGTGCGGCGGATGTCGGCCTGCTTGGCTCGCAACGCCACCAATTCGGCCTCTGGCGACTTCGCGGGGTGCAACGCTTCCAGGGCGACGAGCGCGGCGAGACGGACCTCGCGCGGGTTCTGACCGAGCGCCGCCGTCAACTTCGCCAGCGCGAGGTCGTCCTTGCGTGCCAGCTCCGTCAGGGCCTCGACCGCCGCGACGCCGACGTCTCGCTTCTGGGCCGCGAGCGCCAGGTCGAGCACGCGCAGGGACGTCGGCCCCTCGAGCTTGCGCAGCCCGGCGAGCGCCGCCATGCGTACCGACTCCTCACCGGCCTCCAACAAGGGCTCGAGCAGCTTGACCGCCCGCGGAGACCCCGAAGCGCCGAGCAGCTCGGTCGCCAGCACCTTGAGCCCGTGGTCTTCATCCTGACTGACACGCGCGCCGAGCAGGTCGAGCGAGTCGGCGTCGTTCCACGACGCGAGCGTGCGCAGCGAGACCTCGCGCAGCTTGGGGTCCCGGCGCTTGAGCTCGTACTCGGCCCACGCTTGCGCGCCGTGGAACAGCTGCACGCGGTCGCCGACCTTGCCGCCCGCGTCGACCGGGAACACGCGCAGGGACTTGTCTGCGCACGCGGCGACGAGGCACGGCCGGCCCTTGTACTCGGCGAGCGCGAGCGCGTGGGTCTTGGCGAGCCCGTCTTTTTGCGTCGACGGTCTACGTTGCCCGCTGCCACGCGTCCACGTCTTGATCGTCGCGTCGAGGCCCGCGGTATAGAACTTGTCGGCGACGCCCGGGATGAGCGCGGTGGTGCGGTCGCTATGACCGTTCTTGCCGCCGCGGTCCTCGGCCTCCAGCTGTCCGCGCACGTGCGTCAGCAACAATCGGTTGTCGTTGCCCACCGACATCACGCGCAATTCTTCGGGCTCGAACAGCAGGCCCGTGACCGCGCCCTCGTGCAGCTTCTTCGACTCGGCCGCGAAGTAGCGGTCCTTGTCCTCGCAGTCGAACACGCTCAGTGAACCACGATCGCCGCCGACGACCAGCCACACGCCGCTCGGGTCGGACGTGATCGCGGAGCCGATCTCGTTGAGCGTCAGGCGCTGG
>JAYUXQ010000670.1:0-4167 GCA_043752905.1 Nannocystis sp.
GTGCCAAAATCCCCCGACCGCGGACTCCGCCGCAGCTCACCGGGCCGCTCCGTACTCACCCTCGCCCCCGAATTCCCGCTTTGAACCGCTTAAGCGCGCAGCCGAGGGTAGCCGAGGAGCCGAGGGTAGAGAGACCAGGTCTTCATCCCGGATCGCTACAATATCGGGCCACGCTTGGCCCAGGACTCGGGGAGATCGCTTTCGCGCATCGACGGTCGGCCGCGTCGGGAACCAAGCCCTCTCAGCAGCCCTCGGGCCGGCTCGGCGACTGCGTAGCGACGCGATTGACCTCCGCACTGGTGGCGGTCCACGATGATTTATGCGCGCCCTATCCTATCGCTCGCGGGTGGGCCTCCTGGTTCTGGCGCTACAGTCCGGCGCTTGCACGCAGCGCCATATAGGTTCGACTGGCGAAACGTCGGCCCAGGCAACGACGGAGGTCGAGTTCGGGTCGACGGCGGGCGAGCCCGGAACTCCGACGGGCGGGCTTGCGTCGACCGCGTTGACGGTCGACCCGACAACCGGGTTGGTCGGTACGGCCGGCTCTGAGTCGACTGGAGTCGAGACGACGTCGGGACCCGGGGTGTCCGACTGCGGCGAGGTCATGCTGGCGAGCGGGCGCCGGTTCAACTGCCTGAACTACACGATGATCTTCGGGCGCCAACTCGCGGCTGCGGACTTCTCGGGCGATGGCATCGAGGACCTCGCGGTGTTGGAATTTTCGGAGATCCCCATGGACGTCGATCGCGTTCATATGATCTTCGGAGGGACCTCGCCGACGCCCGGCGCCGGGTTCCCGGTTGACGTGCCAAGTGCCACTGATGGTGTGTTGCTGGCCGGCGACCTCGACGGCGATGCGGCCCCGGATCTCGTCAACGCGGGATATTTCAGCGTGCATCCGCTCTGGAACGACGGCCACGGAGGGTTTTCGGACGGTGCCTCCGAGCCAGTCGTCTGGCTGGATAAGTATACGCTCGCCGACGTCGGCGGGCTCGGTCGCATGGCGCTCGTCGGCAGTATGGATGACGGCGAGAAACCGGTGATCCAGGTGGTCGGCTTCGATTTGGAGCGTAATTTTGTCGTCGCACCCGCGACGGCGCCGGTCGTCACCTGTTACCCCGAGGCGATCGTGGCGGCCCGACTCGACGCCGATCCTTTCCCGGATCTGGTCGTCGCGCCCTATTGCGATCCGCCGCTCGACGCAACGCCCGTCCATGTCTACCGAGGCACGGAGACCGCGGAGTTCGAGCTCACCGAACCCGGGGTGCTGACCGGGAGCGCCCCGGGCGTGCTCGCGGCCGGCGACTACGATGGAGACGGCGATATGGATATCGTCGTCGGCAACCAGTGGATCGACAATCTCATGCTGCTGCGCGGCGACGGGGCCGGCGGCTTCGAGCCGCGACCGCCGATCGGGATGGGTGCCCTGGGCACGCCGAACACCCTGGCCACCGGGGACCTCGGGGCGCCGGCAGACAGCATCGTCATGATCGTCGTCGACCCCAACGCGCCCGTCAATCACGTGGCTGTCGTCCGTGAACCGCTGTCCGATGAGCCGACGATCGAGGTCCTCCGCAGCGACGCGATCCCCTATATCGGCCGCGGCGGGCTCGCGGTCGGCGACTTCAACGGTGACGCGGCCGACGACATCGCATACATGCTGGTGGACGACACGCTGGTGCTGCTCCTCAGCGCACCCTGAAGATCCCGGATTCGTGCGCGTAGGGTCACCTAAGCGACCAGGCCCGAGACGCGAGGTCCTTGACCCAGCACGTCGTGGAGGCCGCATAGGCCGCCGGGATGTCTGACCAGTGCGCTTGCGTGTGCAGCACCCACCGGATGCCGTCGCAGCTCCACGGGCTTGCCACCGCGGGGGCGGTCGGCGTCCACGAGGGTCTTGGTCGTGCTCGGCTGGCGGTGCCCCAGCATCTCGCCGACGATCGCCAGCGGGACGCCGCCCATCCGCGCATCGCTGGCGAACGAGTGCCGGAGGTCGTGGAGGCGGACGTCGGGGATCCCCACGGCCTCGCGGATGTTCTTCCATGTCAGGTTCGCTGCTCAGGCAGCCGGTCGGCTGAGCGCGGGCGCCGGCCCGTGCTACTGTGCCTGAATGCGGGCTGGATCGCGTCGCTTCGCGCTGCTGCTCGCGCTCATGAGCGGCTGCAAGGCACATGTCCCCAAGGATGAGTCAGCCGCAGCCCCGCCCGCGCCAGTGAACGCCCCCGCTGCGCCGACGCTGCCACCCGACCGTGACGCCGACACGATCCCCGACGCGCGTGACGCTTGCCCGGACGAGCCCGAGGACCTCGATAGATTCGAGGACAACGACGGCTGCGTCGACCGCGACAACGACGGCGACCGGATCCCCGACGCTCATGAGTTCACCGCCGGCCGCTGGACCAACTGCGACTTCATGACGAAGGACGGCGTCGACATCGACTGTCGCAACCTAATGGAAGACCACGACGGCCGCTCCGACCTCGACGGCTGTCCCATGTTCGCGCCGTGCGAGCCACCACCGCCGTTCCTGGTGCTGCACTACCGACGCCCGGGGAGACTCTCCGCCGCCGAGCTTGGGCGGCTCGAACCATTGATCCGCCGCCTGCACGAAGCGCCATCGCTGCGCGCATCGGCCATCGTACACGTCGACCGGCATCGCGACACCAGGACCGCCCGACGCCTGACATACCAGACGCTCCAGGTCGTCGAACGCCACCTCATAACCGCCGGTATCGCCGGACGCGTCTTGCTTCATAACGCCGGAGATGGCCTTGCCGATGACCCCACGCCCGAAGGTCGTGCCGCGAGCCGTCGCATCGAGTTCGTCCTCGACGACCCTTGCCTCTGTGACCCTGAGTGCCGTCAGCAGCTCGTATGCCGCTAGAACCGCGCGCAGCTTACGGCGAACGAGCGCCGGCAGGATGTGATCGGCGATGTGCTTGCGGTAGGGGGCCCCGCCCGCGCTGCTGCGGCGGCTGTCGCTAGCAGCGGCGGACGAGCGTCGCCAGTTCGCTGATGCGACGCGTCGACGATGGCTTGCCCCGAGGTTGGGTCGCAGCGCCACCCGTGCCCGGCTCTTTGGCGGCCGTGCCGTGTCACCGCAGGGTCAGGCGCACGCGAGCATGGCCGGCCGTCTCGGCCTTGGGGAAGTCGACGCCCTCGAGGGTCCGCCGCACGCAGCCGTGCCAACGGTAGAGGGGATCGTCGGGCGCGACGGCGTGGGAGTTGAGGGCCTTAACGACGCCGCGGCCGCCCACGATCTCGAGATCCGCGGTGATGGTGCTCGGTACGCCGTCGCAGGTGCGGAGGCCGGGTACGGCATCTTGCGCCGCCTCTTTCGCTTCCGTCACCGTCACCGCCTCACGCCGCGGTGCCCGCGATGCAGGCGTGATGGGACCGGGTTTCGTAGCGGCCCTGGCAGGTGGCAGTGCAGCCGGTGAAGGGCCGTCCTTGACGTTCACCGCGGGGGCATTGTCCTTGACGGTCGCCGCCAGGGCGTTGACGAGTGACGGGATGGCGCGCCACTCTGCTGCATCGCTCGCCGGCAGGGCAGGCTCGTCGGCCATGTCGATCGTCGGCACTGTGCGAAGCGAGAGGGGATCAGGCTGATCGCGCGGCACGGTCGCACGCCCGATCGCCAGGCTCGCGGCGGCGGTGAGCCCGAGCGCCCACCAACCCGGAGCCCGCCGCGGGCGCCTGTCGGGCGCCTTGTCCTTGAGCGCCTCGGCGCGCATCTCCGCGATCTCGGCGCGCGCGTTGGGCGTCAGCGCATCACTGGCCAGTAATCGCGTCGCTAGCTCATCGAGTTTGTACGCGTCTCTCATGCTTCGGGCATGACTTCGCGGCGACTAAAGAAGCTAGATCAAGAGCTTCGGGGCGTTCGTCGGCGGTCTTGTCTCCGGGGCGGGACGGGCCGACAATGATTATGTTAATAATGAGGTGGAACATAATACCTCTAGTGCGATCGCCTTTCTTATGGTGCGATCACAAGATTTTGGGAAGGGAGGAAGATCGGCAGTACCTGCACTGTCTGATCACCGACGGCGCGTACGAGGAGCAGGGCAACGGCGAGCTGCGCTTCCTGGCCGCGCCACCGCCGACGCCGGAGCGCATGACCGCCGTGCTCGCGCAGGTCCACGAGGTCATCCGCGCCGCCGACGACGACCT
>JAYUXQ010000671.1:0-4164 GCA_043752905.1 Nannocystis sp.
TCGTTGAGGTCGACCAGCGCCGCCTCGGCCTGGCGCCTGCGCGTGATGTCCGTCGAGATCCCGCACATCGCCACGACCGTGCCGTCGGCCCGACGCAGCGGGAACTTCACCGAGAAGAACGATCGCGGCCCGTCGGCCCCGCCAGGCAGCGTCTCCTCGCACTCGACCGGGGCCCCGCGCGACAGCACCTGCGACTCGCTCGCCGCGAACAACTCGGCGACCGCGCTCGGCAGCACCTCGCGGTCGGTGCGTCCGAGCAGCTCGGCGCGCCGCCGGCCGAGCACCGCCTCGTAGTAGCGATTGACGAACAGGTAGCGACCCTCGGGGTCCTTGATGTAGACGAGCGCGGGCGTGTGGTCGGACATCTCCGCCAGCCGCGACTCGCTCTCGGCGATCGCCTGGGCGGCCGCCGCGTGCTCGCGTACCACCGCCTGCTCGGCCTGCACGCGCGCCGTGACATCCTGCGCCACCGCGTAGATCCGGCCCGACTCCGCGTCGGCCAGCGCCTGCCAGGACAGCCAGATCACCTGACCGTCATGACGCACATAGCGGTTGCGAAAGCGGACGACGTCACCCGGCCGGCTCGCCATCTCGCGGGCCGCCGCCTCGGTGGACGCCCGGTCTTCCGGGTGCACGAACTCGAGGTAGCTGCGCTGGCTCAGCGCCGACACGTCGGCCCCGAGCACCCGGGTCATCGGCGTGTTGAGCCGGAGGTACCGCCCCTCCATGTCGAGCTCGCAGATCAGCGTCTCGCCGGCCTCGAACAGGCGGCAGTAGTTGAGCACGTCGCGCTCGTTGAGCGACGACCCGGACTCACTGGGCGGGGTAATGTCCATTCCTTGGGGGTGGTCCCCATCTTGACTGACCCGGCGCCCGATAGGCCCAATAAATTGCCGGCCATTGTCGCGCGTCCCCCCGACCCACGCCGTCATCTGCGCTCCCCCGGCTCCTCCGGCCTCAATTCGTCCGACACGCCGTAACATTGCCCGACCCGCGGGAACTCGGGCAGTCTCCATGGTGACCCTCGCCGCCGACCAGCCCCCCGCCGATGCGGGCGCCGACGCGCTCCTCGCCGCGCTCGTCGAGCGCGCCAGGACCGGCGACATGCACGCGTGGGCCCGCCTGTACCAGGACCACTGGGCCAAGTTGCTGCGACACGTCGGCTACTTGACCGGCGACGTCACCGTCGCCGAGGACCTCGTGCAAGAGACCTTCGCCCAGGCCCTCGCCAGCCTGGCCCGCTATGACGCCCGCGCCCCGTTCTTCGCATGGCTCCGCGGCATCGCGCTCAATGGGGTCCGCAAACACTGGCGGACCCGCGGACGGCGCACCCGTGCATACACGAAGTTCGAGGCGCTCGGCGACCTCGCCACCGCGAGCGACCCTGAAGGCGGCCACCTGTCCAAGCTGCGAGCGCAGACGTTGCTCGCGGTCCTCGACGATCTACCCGAGCACCTGCGCGAGGCCTTTGTCCTGTGTGACCTGCGAGACCTGTCGACCGAGGAGGCCGCCGCCGAGCTGGGGATCTCCCCGGGAAACCTGCGCGTGCGGGCCACACGGGCCCGCGCTCGCATCCGTGAGGCGTTGACCGGGCTGGGCTGGCTGAGCCCGGCCGAGGGAGGTGGCAAGTGAACGACTTCAATGACCTCGGCGACTTCCTCGACGACACCCGCCGCCACCTCGACCGCGAGCTGGCCGAGTGCGGTGCGACGCCCGACCTCGCCGCATCGGTGGCCCGCGCCCATGAGATCGATCCGTCCGCGATCCCTGCGCAGGCGGTCCGCGAGACCGCCGAGCTCGCCCCCGTCGCCCAGCTGCGCCCGAAGTCGCGGCGCAGCACACCTGTCCCCGAGAACATGTCGGATCGGGCAGCCGTCGATCCGTTCACCGCGGCGCTGCGCGGCCAGCTCGAGGCCGACCTCGCCCGCCGGATCCACCGCGGCGCGGTCGCCAGCGCCTCGGGCCCCGGCCCAGCCTTCGCCCCGCCAGCCGCGGCCGGCATGACCGGCATGACCGACCTGCTCGCCCCGATCGACCTCGCGAGCCGTCGCTGGCGCACGATCGTCGCCAGCGTGCTGGTCCTCGCCGCCGCCGTGCTGATCACCCTCGGCCTGGGCGGCGCCTTCGAGGCCCAGCCCGCCCGTCCCGGCGCGATCCCCGGCGCAGCCGCGCTCTTCGGCCAGCGCAACGACGAGGCCACCGTCGAGGCCGCCCTCCCCGCCCGGCAGGACATCATCGATGAGCCGGCTGTCCCCGAGGACAGCCCGCCCGCGCCACCTGTCCCCGAGGACAGCCCGGAGGTCGCCCCGACACCTGACCCGAAGGACAGCCTGCCCGCCGTCCGCCCGCGACCGAAGCGGGCCACCACGCCCGGGTCCACGCCCGCGACCACCCCGACCGAGGACCCACTGGCCGCGCTCGACCGCGAGGCCCAGCTGCGGTGGCAGCAGGGCAAGCTGCGCGAGGCCGCCGACATGTTCTCCGAGATCGTCCAGCGGGCGCCGGGCAGCCGCGCGGCCGAGGCCGCGTACGGCGACCTGTTCGCGCTCGAGCACCGCCTCGGCGGCGACGCGGTGACCCTGTGGCGCGCCTACCTGCGTCAGTTTCCGCGCGGCCGCTACGCCGACGACGCCCGCGCCGGCGTGTGCCGTCGCGAACCCGAGGCCGCCCGCGGCCCGTGCTGGACCGACTACCTCACGGCCCACCCTGACGGCGCCCACCGCCGCGAGGCCGAACAAGTTATGCAGGCCCCCTGAGGCCGCGTGCGGGCGCCCGAGATCCGTGACAAGGTCGCCCCGCGAAAGCCCGTGGCCCCCCTCGCCTCCACCGCCGTGATCCGCACGCCCCGGACGCTCCGCACGAGCAACATACCACGCACGCTCGGCTCGCTCGGCGTGCTCGCGCTGCTCGCCGCGGCTGTCCCCCGGGACAGCTCCGCCGCGCCCGCCACAGCTGTCCCCGGAGACAGCTCAAAGGACACGCCAGCCACAGCCCCGCGCTTCACCGCGCTGGTGCTGCGGCTCGAGGGTGCGGCGCTCGGCGACCTCGGCCCCGCGCTCGCGCTGCGTCTGCCCGACCTCCCGATCGTCGCCGAGGCCCCGCCCGGCGACGCCCCCTTCGTGTTCATCGCCGTGCGCTCCGACCCGCGCGCCCCCTCGCGGCACCAGATCGGCGTCATCACCTCGGACGGCGCCGCCTACTTCCGCGAGGTCGACACCGGCGCCGACGCACCCGCGCGCCTGCTCGCCAGCGTGCTCGCCAACCTCCTGTTCTCGATCGCCGAGGGTTCCGTCCGCCCCGACCGCACCGATGTCGAGATCCCCCCGGAGAACGCCCCCATGCCCGGCCCGGCGCCCACGCCCGAGCCCACCTCCGCGACCACGCCACCTCCCGGGCCCACGCCAGGCGCGACCAAGCCACCTGTCCCAAGGGACAGCCCGCGACCATCGCTCCCCCCGCGCTGGGACCTCGGCCTCGTCGCATCCGGCGTCCTCGGGATCCCCGCCGGTAAGCCGAGCTTTGGCCCTGCGATCGCCGGCGGCGGTGGTTCTCTCGGCCTCGACGCCCGCAGCCCTCGCGGCTTGCTCGTCGGCGGCGAGCTGCGCGTGCTCGGTCGCAGCGCCGAGGACCACCGCCTCGTCCGCCTGAGGGTCACCGCCCTCGCCGGCTACGTGCTCCGTCGCGGCCGCTTCGAGCTCCCGCTCGCGCTCGGCCTCACGATCGAACCATGGTGGGTCTCGCCCGCGACCGCCGTCACGGCCACCCGGGGCGCCCGGCCATTGCTCGGCGGCCTCCTGCGCGCCTCGCCGGGCGTCTACATCGTGCTCCCCGGCCGGCGACCGCGAGCCCTCCGCGTCGGGCCCCGACTCGAGCTCGCCGGCAGCTTCGCCGTCGACGACGGCGCAGCTGTCGTCGGCGTCTCGCTCGGTCAGGGCGACAGCAACCGCGCGCTGTTTCGCCTCGGCGGCCTCGAGCTCGCCGTCGGCCTCGAGCTCGCCCTGTGGTTCGGCCGCCGCGGACGCGCTGCTCCGCGCTGACGCGGCGCGGCTCGCCATCACTTCGGCGCGCTGCACTACACTGACGCCGTGCTGCTCGCCCTGCTCGCCGCCCTGACCGCCGCCGCGTCGCAAGCTCGCGTGCCGACGCTGGTCGACCCGGCCGCGC
>JAYUXQ010000672.1:0-1570 GCA_043752905.1 Nannocystis sp.
CCGGCACCATGGGCGTGCACGCCCTCGACCTCGAGGCCGAGGTCGGTCAGGAGCTTGGCGAGCTCGTTCGGGGCTGGCGCGGGGCCGCGAAGGTCGAGGAGGCTGATGAGCCAGGCATGGAGGATCAGCACGGGAACTGCTCCAGGAAGCGGACGTCGCCCTCGAACATGAGGCGCAGGTGGGTGATCTGATGCAGCATCATCGTCATGCGGTCGATGCCGAAGCCGAAGGCCCAGCCGGTGTAGATCTCCGGGTCGATCCCGCAGGCCGCGAGCACGGCCGGGTGGACCATGCCGCACCCGCCGATCTCGATCCAGCCGGTGTGCTTGCACAGGTTGCAGCCCCGGGCCGAACAGAACGGACAGCCGAGGTCGAACTCGGCGCCAGGCTCGACGAAGGGGAAAAACGACGGCCGAAACCGGATCGCGAGGCGCTGCCCGAAGAAGTCCTCGGTGAAGGCCATCAGTGTGGCCTTGAGGTCCGCCAGGCTGACCCCCTCGTCGATGTGCAAGCCCTCGATCTGATGGAACATCGGGCTGTGCGTGGCGTCGTCGTCGCGGCGAAAGGTCGCCCCCGGCGCGACGATGCGGATCGGCGGCCTGCGCGTGCGCATGGTCCGGATCTGCACCGGCGAGGTGTGCGTGCGCAGCACCAGGTCCTGCGTGGCGACGCTGTCGGGGTGAAACCCGATCTGCTTCCTCGGCTCGACGAAGAAGGTGTCCGCCATGTCGCGCGCCGGATGGTCACGCGGGATGTTGAGGTCGTCGAAGTTGAACTGCTCACCCTCGACGTGCGGACCCACCGCGACGTCGAAGCCGAGCCGAATGAACGCCTCCGACAGCCGCCGCCGCGTCTGCGTCAGCGGATGCAAGCTGCCCTCGACCGGCCGCAGCGGCGGCATCGTCAGGTCCTCGACCCGCTCGAGATCCCTGCGCCGCGCCTCGCCCTTCAAGTAACCGCGCCGATCCTCGATCGCGGCCTCGATCTGGTCGCGGCTGGCGTTCCACGCCGCCCCGAAGGCCTTGCGGTCGGCCGGCGGCAGTTTGCCCATCTCGCCCTTGAGCAGCGTGACGCTGCCCTTCTTGCCGAGATAGGCCACCTGCAGCTCATACAGAGCTTCCTCCGTGTTCACTTGCTCGAGGGCGGCCTTGAACTGTTCGATCTGGGCGGCGAGGCGCTGGGGCATCTGCTTCCTGTCTTGCGGGCACGCAGTGTGCCCTATCTGTGCCGCTCGCGCGTCACTTGCGAGGAAGGAGCGCGCGGGGCGAGCGGGGCTGGTGGGCGGAGGGGCACCGGCCCTGCCCGCACATATCACTGCATGCTCCGCGTCCCTGGCCCCGCCACATCGATGAAGCCGAGATCCGAGAACCAACGAAGCAACCGACGCCCGGCCAAAGCCCAGCGTCGGTTCCATCGGAGAGAGAGAAAAGAGCGAGGACTACAGGGCAGCCCGGGCAGCCGCGACGACCTTACCGAAGCCCGGCGGGTCGAAGATGGCGAGGTCCGAGAGCACCTTGCGGTCGAGGGCGATGCCGGCCTTGCCGATGCCTTCGATCAGGCGGCTGTAGCT
>JAYUXQ010000673.1:0-4147 GCA_043752905.1 Nannocystis sp.
GCGATCGCCTGCGCCGACTCGAGGGCGAGCACGCGGCGTTGCAGCAGCGGGTCGCCAGCGACCAGGCCGCGAGCGAACGCTGCGAGGCGCTGACCCGCGACGCGGGCAACCTCTCGGATCGCCTGACGCTCCTGCGCCGGCAGCTCCAGGACGAGACCGAGGCGCACGCGGCCACCCGCCGCGAGCTCGCCGAGCAGCGCTCCGCCACGGTCGAGGCCGACCGCAAGCGTCGTGGTCAGGGCGTCCTGGGTGCGATCGGTGGGGCCGCCGCGCTCGGCCTCGGCCTCATCCTGCGCCGTCGCTGACCGCAGCGGCCCGTGGAGGCGTGTGCTTCGCCACACCCACGCGCCGCCGCAGGTCGCCACGATCACGGGCGAGCCCGGGTCCACGTGCCATGCTCAGGCGCATGCGACCTCCCATCGCCGGTGCGCCGGGACGAACGCGCGCGCGCGTGGCCGGACTGGGTTGCCTGTCCGCGTTCGCCGTCGCGCTGGCCTGTAACTTCGACGAGCCCCTCGACCCCGGCCCGACCGGCCCCCCCGAGACGCGCCGGATCACCCACGCGTTCGGCGAGCTGCCGTTGACCGCCCGTGACGACGACGCCAACCGCTGCGCCTCGTGGCGTTTGAACAACGAGGAGGCGCTGTATGTGCAGAGCGTCCAGCTCGCCAACGAGGGCTCGTTTCACCACTCGAATTGGGTCGTCGTCCCCGAGGACCAGTACCCCGGCGAGGACGGCTACTGGCGCTGCAGCGACCGCGGCTTCGAGGAGGTCAGCGCCGCGCAAAAGGGCACCGTATTGTTCGCCCAGTCGACCCAGAGCTACGACGAGGAGCAGCGCCTCGCCGAGGGCGCCGTCATCAAGATCCCCCCGCGCCACAAGATCGTCGGCCTGCTGCACACCCTCAACACCTCGCCGCGCGCCACCACCTCCGGCCTGTGGCTGACCCTCGAATTGCAGCACCCGCGCGCCGTCTCGACGATCGTCTCGCCGATGTCGATGGCCTACCGGGCCCTCGACATCCCCGGCGAGCAGGAGTCGCGCTTCACCGGCGTCTGCGACCTGTCGGCCGCCCACAGCCTCGTCAGCCCCCTGCCGCTCGACCTGCGCGTCCATTACATCCTCCCGCATTATCATTACCTCGGCAATTACTTCGATGTCACCGTCATCGGCGGCGAGCGCGACGGCGAATCCATCTATCACCTCACCGGCTTCAACGGCGAGGGCAACGGCAAGACCTTCGACCCCCCGCTGGCGCTGCCCGGCGCGACCGGCCTGCGCTTCACCTGCGGCTACGACAACTGGCGCAATCAATCGGTGCAGTGGGGCAACGGCGACGGCGAGATGTGCGTCATGCTCGCGCTGGTCGAGTCCGACGCCGTCATGGGCGCGACCGTCGACGCCCTCAACCGCCTCGTCGGGGCGACCGAGGACATGAGTTTTTACGAGGGCCTGTGCCTCGCCGGCGCCGTCGCCAGGCAGGCCAGTCAGGGCCCGCCCAGCGCCGCCGAGCGCGACGGTCCCTTGTATGTCCCGCCCGTCGAGCCCGGCGACGAGGACCTCCCGCCGGTGCCGGCCTGCGTCGACGTCGACCCCGCGATCGCGGCCGACGAGCCCGCGACCCTGGGCAGCATCCGCGACACGATCTTCGCGCCCTCGTGCGGCTTCTCGGCCTGCCACGGCGAGACCGCGGTCGCCGGCCTCGACCTGCAAGCCGACGACCTCCACGGCATGCTGATGCACCACCCGGTCACCGGCAGCGAGCTCCCGTTGATCACGCCGGGCGACCCCGAGCGCAGCTGGCTTTATCACCTGCTGTCGCGCTGCGAGCCCGAGACGGCCGCCGGCCAGGTCGCCCCGCACATGCCGCTCAACGCCCCGTTTTTGCTCGACCCGGCGCTCGTCAACAAGGTCCGCGCCTGGATCGCCGCCGGCGCGCTCGACAACTGAACGCGGCCGGCGTCACGACGGCCGCGGATCTTCGGCGGGCGCGGGATCTCGCCCGGGCATTCGCCGGCGCCGGCGGTATACCCATACACCGACCGCGATCACCACGACCCCGACGCCGAGCCCGATCCACAGCTCGCGCGGGGCCGAGGTAGCCACGTCGAAGATGCGCTCGCCGTACAGACTCACGAGGAACAGCGGCAAGACATAGGCCGCGAGCGACCCCCACAGATGCGTCCAGAACCCGACCTTCGACACCCCGAAGAACGCGTGCAGCGGCGACGACATCAGGAACGCGATCCGCAGCAGCAGCACCGTGACGAACGCGCGGCGACCCAGCGCCTCGTCATATTTCCGAAACCGCCTCGGGATCCGCGCGGCGACGAAGTCACGCGCCACGAAGCGCGCGAACAAGAAGCCGACGACGCTCGCCGCCATCGCCCCCGCCAGCGACAGCCCGAACGCGACCGGCCACGACCAGATCAGCGGCGCCGACAAGGTGAACACCGTCGCCGGGAAGCCGAACGGTTGCAGCGCCGCGTACGCGGCGATGAACGCGAAGTAACCCCACGGCCCGAGCTGGACCAGCGCCTCGCGCCTCGCCGGCAGATCGGCCAGCTGCTCGAAGATCCCGACCTGCTGCGCCACGACGAGCACCGCCGCGACGACGAGCACCGCCGCGATCTTCGCCGTCCGTCTCCTGCGCTCAACCGGGGCAGCCCGCAAACCATGTGCATAGCACGAGCGCGGCACCAGCGAGTACACTCCCCCGCGGCGACGAGACGCAGAGAGCACCCGGACACCCCTCCATGGCACCCGTCACCCCCACCGGCCTGCACCCGCGCAACCGTCACCAGGGTCGCTATGACATCGCCGCGCTGGTCGAGGTCTCCCCGGAGCTCGGGCGCTTCGTCGTGCGGACGCCGGACGCCGGATCGTCGATCGACTTCGCGGACCCACGCGCCGTGAAAGCATTTAATAAGGCCCTGCTCGCCCTGCAATACGGCGTCGAGCGCTGGGACATTCCGGACGGATATCTCTGTCCCCCGATCCCCGGCCGCGCGGATTATGTGCACCACCTCGCCGACCTGCTGGCGACCAGCCACGACGGCGTCATACCCCGCGGCCGGGATGTGCGGATCCTCGATATCGGCGTCGGCGCCAACGTCGTCTATCCATTGCTGGGCCACCACGAATACGGCTGGTCGTTCGTCGGCACCGACGTCGATCCGGGCGCCCTGGCCTCCGCCGCGCGCATCCTCGCCGCCAATCCCACGACCGCCGCCGCCGTGACGCTACGCCAGCAACCGCGGCCCGCCGCCATCCTCGACGGCATCCTCGCGCCTGGCGAGCGCTTCGCCGCCTGTCTGTGCAATCCGCCGTTCCACGCCTCCGCCGCGCAGGCCCGGGCCGGCAGCGAGCGCAAGTGGCGCAACCTCGGCCGCGAGGGCGGTCGCAGGCCCGTGTTGAACTTCGGCGGCCAGGCGCGCGAGCTGTGGTGCGCCGGCGGCGAGGCGGGGTTCCTCGCGCGCATGATCGCCGAGAGCGCCCGCAACCCGGGGGCCTGCGGCTGGTTCACGACCCTCGTCTCGCGCTCCGACACCCTGCCCGCCCTCGTCGACGCCCTGCGCCGCGCCAGCGCATCGCACCGCGTCCTCGAGATGGGCCAGGGCAACAAGCGCAGCCGGATCCTCGCCTGGACCTTCTCGGGTGTCCGGCCCGCGCGAATTTCAGATGCGCGCGGGATCGCATGAGCTGATATCCTCGTCGTCACCATGGGTCGCGCACGCCTCTCGCTCTCCGCACTGCTGCTCCTCGGATGCGCCCAGGCGCCTCCCCCTCCCCCGCCCCACGTGCCGATGCGGGCGACGAGCGGCCCGGTCGCGCGCCCGAACACGATCACGACGCCGATCGACAGCGACGGCGATCGCGTCCAGGACGCCGCGGATAAGTGCCCCCAACAACCGGGGTCCCTGCGTGATGGCTGCCCCGTCGTCGACACCGACAAGGACGGCATCTCCGACGCCTACGACAGGTGCCCGACCGTGCCCGAGAAGCGCGACGGCCTCGCCGACGGCGACGGCTGCCCGATCTGACCCCGCCAGCGATCACCACCCTCCCGGGCCGACCTCCGGCACGGTGGTCGAGTGCGGCTGCCCGGGCAGTTCCCGGACGCGGTGACCCACGGCTGCGCCGAGC
>JAYUXQ010000674.1:0-1563 GCA_043752905.1 Nannocystis sp.
GTGCAACGACCACCGCTACGGCTTCTTCGGCGACGAGGAGGGCGCGACCACCGGCTCGCCGGACCCGACCGACGGCCGCGACCCCGACCCGACGGGCGCGCCGGGGACGGTGACGGTGACGACGCAGCCGGACCCGGGCGGGCCGGACACGAGTGAGCCGCCCCCGAGCCCGAGCGAGCCGGACCCGAGCGGGCCGTCGACGATCACCGACCCCGACCCGACGGGGGTGCCCGGCGTGTGCGGCGAGCTCGAGCTGCCCCCGGAGGTGCCGCTGCGCTTCGACGGCGACAACGCGAGCGCAGCGTCGTCGTTCGCGCTCAGCTGCGGCCTCGGGTCGGCGAGCGAGGCGGTGTTCGTGTGGACGGCGCCGTTCGACGCGGTGTATCGCTTCGACACGGCGGGCTCGAGCTTCGACACGGTGCTGGCGGTGCTGGGCGGGTTTTGTGGCGCGCAGGAGTTCGGCTGCAACGACGACGCGCTCGGGGTGTTCTCCGCGGTCTCGACGCTGGTGCCGGCGGGGCAGATGGTGACGATCGTGGTCGAGGGGAAGCACGGTGAGGTCGGACCGCTGGTGCTCAACATCCACGAGGAGACAGCACAGGAGTGCGTGTTCGCGGACATCGGCTCGCAGCTCGGTGAGATCGCGGGCTCGACGACCTTCGGCACGAGCGTCATGAACGGCAGTTGCGGCGGGCTGGCGGCCAACGAGGCGGCGTTCGTGTGGACGGCGCCGTTCTCGGGGCTGTTTCGCTTCGAGACGGCAGAGTCGGGCTTCGACCCGGTGTTGTACGCCCGCGAGGGCAGCTGCGACGGCCCGGAGCTCCTGTGCTCCGACGACTTCATCGGCGCCGAGGCAGGCTTCGACCTGTTCCTCGCGCCCGAGGACGGCCCGATCGCCGTGGTCGTCGACGGGCTCGTCCCCGGTGACGCGGGGCCGTACAAGCTGCGGATCTCGGCGATCTGACATGTCCCGGGGGACATGTCCTTTGAGCCATCACATGCCGGTGATCTTGCCAGTCGTGGGGTCGACCTCCATGTCGACGGCGTTGGGCCGGCGTGTCAGCGCCGGCATGGTCGTCAGCTCGCCGGTCAGCACGGTGACGAAGCCGGCGCCGGCGCGCAGCTGGAGGTCGCGCACCGGCATCGAGAACGGCTTCGGGATGCCGCCGTCGGCCGGGTCGTGGGTGCAGGCGAGGTGGGTCTTGGCGACGCACAGCGGCAGGTCGCCAAAGCCCCAGGCTTCCAGCTGCGCGGCCCGCGTGCGCGCGGCCGGGCTGATGTCGAGGTGGGTCGCGCCGTAGACGGAGGTGGCGAGGTCCTCGAGCTTTTGTAGCAGCGGGCGCTGGAGGTCGTAGTGGAAGGTGGGGGTGCGCGGCTCGGCGGCCGCGACGACGGCGCGGGCGAGCTCGGTGGCACCGTCACCGCCGTCGGCGAAGCCGCTGTGGACCGCGAAGCCGGCCCCGGCCTCGCGGGCGATGCGCTCGACGACGGCGACCTCGTCGGGGCTGTCGCTCGGGAAGTGATTGAGCGCGACGACGACCTTGACGCCGAAGCTCCGGGTGA
>JAYUXQ010000675.1:0-4146 GCA_043752905.1 Nannocystis sp.
CCGGCGATCCTGGTCTCGAACCACGCGAGCTACATCGACGCGGTCGCGCTGCTCGCCGTGCTGCCGCCCGACCTGCGCTTTGCGATCAAGGGCGAGTGCCGCGACTACGCGCTGTTCGGCCGTGTGATGCAGCGCTGCGACCACGTGCTCATCGAGCGCCAGACCGCCGAGCGCAGCCTCAGCGGCCTGTCCGAGCTGGCTGAGCGACTGCGCCAGGGACAAAAGCTGCTCATCTTCCCCGAGGGAACGTTTAGCCGCGAGGTCGGCCTGCGCCCGTTCAAGCTCGGCGCGTTCCGCCTCGCCTGCGAGACCGGCGTGCCGGTCGTGCCGGTCATCCTCCGTGGCACGCGAGATGCCCTGCGCGACGGCACCTACCTGCCCCGCCCCGCGCGCATCGAGGTCGAGCTGCGCCCCGCGATCCACCCCGAGGGCACCGGCCTCGCCGACTTCGTGCGCCTGCGCGACCGCGCAGCCGATGCGATCGCGGCCCGCGTCGGCGAGCCGCGCCTGCACGCGGTGATGGTCGCCGGACTCGCCGGGATCGACATGTGAGGTCGGATCGGCGGGCGCGGGTCATCGACGCCCGGCACGACACCGCGACGTCGCCATGGCCGGACGAATGGGACCGCGGCCGCTCACAGCATCAGGCAGGTCGCGGTCGGGGCTTCGTCGTCCGGCGCGAGCAGGCACTGCGCGCGCAGGCTGACGCGGATCACGGCGCGCGCGTCCTCCTCTGCGAGCGCGGCGGTCGAGTCTCCGGCCGACAGTCGGCGCATACGCGCGAGGTCGTCGCGGACGACGGGCCTCGGCATGCCATTGAACTCGGGCGAGCCACCGGGGCCGCTCGCCGCCGCCAGCAGGTCGGCGATCGCGGCCGCGTCGGCGGCGGTCACCGGCGGGTCGGCGCGCCAGGCTGGCCTTTCGGACAGGTCGGCGAGCCAGCGCAGGTGGGCCTCGACGACCTCGACCTCACCGGCGAGCTTTTCATAGTCGAGGGTGTCGGGCAGGTCGGTGACGCGGTGATAGTGCGGCGAGCGCCCGGTCGAAAAAAATAGCACCGGCGTCCGCGTCGCGAAGAAGGCGCCGTGATCGCTAAAAGCCTGGCGACCGCCGGGGAGGTCCTCGACCAGCCGCAGGTGCATCGCCCGCGTCGGCACGATCGTCGACTCGAGCGCCGGCCCGCCGGTGTTGGCGATCGTCTCGCGGCCCATGACATACAGCGGCGTGCGGGCGCCCGGCCACATGTTGCCGCCCATCAGGTCCATGGCGATCATGGCGACGATCTGCGGCGCGGGCACGGTCGGGTGCGCGACGAAGTGCGCCGAGCCCATCGCCTCGGTCAAATACGCGGGCGGCTCCTCGGCGTCGAAGGCCGCCACGAGCACGCTGCGGGCCGGCGGCGCGGCGGCCAGGCGGCGAGTCACCTCGAGCAGCACGGCGACGCCGCTGGCGTTGTCGTCGGCGCCGAGATAAGTCGCGCCGCCGCGGACCCCGAGGTGATCGTAGTGCGCCGCGAACACGACGTGCTCGCCGCTGCGTGCGGGGTCCTTGCCGGGGATCCGCGCGAGCACGTTGGCCCCGCGCGGCAGCGCCTGCGTGTAGCCGCCGCCGACACCACCTGGCTCGAGGGACAGGTCACGCAGGACCGCCTCGAGGCCCTCGCGCGCCGTGGCGCCTCCGGCCGACCCGGGCTCGCGGCCGGCCAGGGCCGGCGACGCCAGCCACTCGACCCAGCAGCGCAGGGTCGACGCGGCGCCGACCGGCTGGCGCAGACAGTTGCGCGGTGAGCCCGAGGCGTCGATCGGACCGGTGTGGATCGCAGGCGTCGGCGTGGCGACGGCGTCCGGCTCGCGCGCGCAGGCCATCGCGGGCGAGACCAGCGAGCCGAGCAGGCCGAGACGGCAAAGGCCGCGACGCGCGCTCAGGGCTTGCATTCCTTGACCGCCGCGGCGACCCGCGAGGTCGGGCGCTTCTTCAAGATCGCGGCGGCCTCGGTGCGCGCCTGGGCGCCGCGGTTGAGGGCGCACAGCGCCTTGATCCGGACCTCGTCGAACTGGTCGGTCAGCTGACTGGTCGTGAATTCCTTGTTGTGCTGATCGATGTACGCGAGCGACTGGTTGGGGCTGGTCTTGAGCGCCTTCTTGGCGGCCGAGAGCATCTCCAGTTCCATGATGATGCGCCCCGGATCGGCCTTCTCGGCCTGGTCGCGGCGCTTCTCGAAGGGGTCCGCCTTCGGCTTGGTCGGCACCGGGTCGACCTTGGGCCTGGTGGCGCCGCCCGCCTTGCTGCCGGTCTTGGGCTTGCTGACCGGCTTCTTGACCGGCGCCGGGGGCGTCGGCGCCTTGCCGATCGGGCCCGGGACGTCGGTGCCCGGGACCGGGACCCCGGGGGTGGGCAGCGTTCCAGGGTCGGTCGGATTCGCCACCCCGGGCACGCCGGGCACGCCGGGCACGCCGGGCTGGGTCGGGTCGGTGCCGGTCGGCGTGACCGTACCGGCCGTCCCGGCGGTGGCGTCTGCGAGGGCGCCGGGCAGGCCCGCCGTGGCCGCGCCTGCCGTGGCCGCCGTCGGTGACCCAATTTCACCGGGGTTCGCGGTCTCGGCGGTCGGCGTGGTCGTGGCGACCCCGTCCGTCGTCGCGTCGCGTCCGACGAACCACCACACCGCCGTGCCGCCGAGCAGTAGCACGAGCGGCGTGATGTACACCCACGCGCTCGTACGGCGCATCCCCGGGCGACTGAAGGTCGACGACAGGCCGGAGGTGCCCCCGTCGGTGAAGGTATCGAGGCTGCGCGACGGCGGCGGCCTCGGGAGCCCGGTCTGCGGGGCGCCGAGCGGTCCAGCCGACGCCGGAGCCATCGGCGAGCCGTACGGCCCCGCGGTGGGCGCCGGATGGATCGCCGGATGGATCGGCGAATGGATCGGCGAATGGATCGGCGCGGGTGCGAAGGGGCCGCCGAAGCCTGGATCGTCGTGCGGCGCGAGCGTGCCCGGAGGCGGGAACGCGAGCGGCATGCCCGGGACCTGTCCGAAAGCACCTGTCACCGGGGGCAGGTCGGTCGAGTCCGCGAGCGGACCGATGGGAGGAAACAGGTCGGGCAGCGGCGCGGGCTCGCCGGAAGGACCTGTCCCGGGGGCCAGCTCGGCCGGGTGGTGGCCGAACGCACCCGGGGCGCCCGCGGGCGCGAACGGCTGTCCGAAGGGACCTGTCCCGGGAGGCAGGTCCGTCGGCTGCGGGGCGCCTGGCTGAGCAAACGGGCCCGTCGCCGGTGCGAGCGGCTGGCCGAGCGGACCTGTCCCCACGGCCAGGCCAGCCGCGACCTCGCTATGAACCGCGAACGGGCCCGCCGCCGCGCCCGGCGCGGCGTTCGGTGCGGCGGCGAACGGTCCCGTCGAGGGTGTCGCGCTCGCATCGCCCGCCGGAGTCGGTCCAGACGGACCCTGCACCTGTCCGAAGGGACCTGTCCCCACGGGCATGTTCACCAGCGCCGAGCCGGGCCCGACGGACTGGCCGAACGAGGCCGGACTCGCCGGACCGAACGGACCCGGACTCGCCGGACCGAACGGACCCGGCCCCGGGGCACCCGGCTGTGCGAACGACCCAGTCGGCGCGGGCGGGTCTTCAGCGGTCGGGCCCGGCGCGACGGGCTGACCGAACGGCCCCGGCCCATGCGGGAGCACGAGCGTCCCGCCGGCGCCAGCCGGCACCTCCATGAACCCGCCGCGGATCACGGGGCTCTCCGGTGCTGCCGGAGCCGGCACGGCTGGGCTGCCGATCGCCTCGGGCGTCGCGGGATCAGGCGCGACCGGCTGCCCAAACGGGCCCGGCCCGCGCGCGAGGATCACGGTCGACCCGGCCAGCGCACCGGCGGGAGCTGGCCCCGAGGACATGCCCCCGAGGACAGGCGCGCTGATCCGTGGCGCTGCGGGGATCACCGGCGGTCCACCAAGCACCGGCGGCGCACCGAGTACGGGCGGCGCACCGAGCACGGGCGGCGGCGGCAAGCGCAGCCCGCCGAGCGTCGGCGGCGCGCCGAGCACCGGCGGTCCACCGAGCACCGGCGGAGCACCCAACACCGGAGGCCCAGCGAGCACGGGCGCGCCCGGGGGACGCGGCGCGACCACGCCTGCCGGGCTCGCGGCGATCG
>JAYUXQ010000676.1:0-1561 GCA_043752905.1 Nannocystis sp.
GAGGGCAGCAGCGGCAGTGAGGACACCGGGGATGACCCGACCGGCGGTGGCGCGTGCGAGGCCATCCCGAGCGAGACGGCCGGCCCCTTCCCGGGCGACGGGACCAACGGCGCGAACGCGCTGGTGCTGACGGGCATCGTCCGCAGCGACATCCGGGCGAGCATCGCCGGTTCGACGGGCACCGCGGCCGGCGTGCCGCTGACGATCACGCTGACGGTCGTCGATGCCACCTGCGCGCCTCTGGCCAACCACGCGGTGTACGTGTGGCACTGCGACCGCGACAGCGAATACTCGATGTACACCGGCGCGGCCAAGGCCGAGAACTATCTGCGTGGCGTGCAGGAGACCGACGCCGACGGCAAGGTGACGTTCACGTCGATCTTCCCGGCCTGCTACAGCGGACGCTGGCCGCACGTCCACTTCGAGGTCTACCCGAGCCTCGCCGACGCGGCCGACGCCGGCCACAGGATCAGGGTCTCGCAGCTCGCCCTGCCCGAAGCCGCCTGCGACGAGGTGTTCGCCACCACTGGCTACGAGGACAGCATCACCAGCTTCAGTAAAGTCGACCTCGACACCGATAGTGTGTTCAGCGATGGCGCGACGCTGCAACTCGGCGAGGCGACCGGTGATGTCGACGCCGGCTATGTGGTCACGCTGACCGTCGGCATATCAGCCTGAGATCCGACGCCACCGATCCCGGAAAAATAAACCAACTGCGCCGACAGGGGCTCCCGTCGCGGTTGCTCCGGGGCCTGAAGATCACGAGCGGACGGGGATCAGGAGCGCCCGGTCGTCGCTTGCTTGACGGCCTTCACATGGACCGGGATCTTGAGGTGCAGCGGTCCATCCGCGCGAGCGGGCGCAGGCAGGTGACCGGCGTTGATGTTGACCTGGAGGCTCTCGTAGAGGAGCTTCGGCGCCGCGAGCCCGCTGTCGCGAGCCTGACGAAAAGCCACGAAGTCCGCCTCACTTCGTTCGGCCGGTAACTGGATGTTTTGCCGTTTCTGGTCGCCGATCGTCGACTCGAAGGCGAGCGCACGTCCGCCGGGCTGGTAGTCATGGCCGACGAACACCCGCGTCGCATCCGGCAGGCGGTAGAGGCCCCGGGTGATCGAGTGATACAACGCGCTGGCGCTGCCGCGTGGGAAGTCGCAGCGGCCCGTACCGGAGTCGGGCATGAACAGCGCGTCGCCGGTGAAGACGGCGTCGCCGATGAGGTAGCTGACGCAGGCCGGTGTGTGCCCGGGCGTGGCGAGCACATGGACCTCCAGGCTGCCGGCGGTGACCGTCTCCCCATCGCTGAGCAGACGGTCGAACTGCCGACCATCCGGGACGAACTCTTCGCCGAGATCGAAGATCGCCTTGAACGTTGCCTGGACCTCGCGGATGCGTTCACCGATGGCGACCGGGGTGCCAGGGAAGCGCGCCCCGAGGACCTGAGAGCCCGACATGTGGTCCGCGTGGGCGTGCGTCTCGAGGATGATCCGTGGCTTCAAGCGCTCGCCGTGAAGAAACGCGGTGACACGGTCGAGCGATTCCGTCGAGACGATCGAGCCGACCG
>JAYUXQ010000677.1:0-1561 GCA_043752905.1 Nannocystis sp.
CCGACTCGAGGCGGCCGACCGCGAGCGCGAGCAGGTACGGCGGGATCGACTGGTCGAGCGCGAAGCGGTGGTGGACCTGGCCCTCGGGACCTGTCTCGAGGGCCAGGGCCTCGGCGGCCATCACCGGGCGGGTCGGCGCGGGCGCGGCGATGCGGGCGTCGAAGGTGATGCGCACGCCCGGGCTGTCCTGCACCGGCACCCACGAGCGGGCGTGGATCGCCTGGGATTGCGTGTACAAGAAGGGCGCGGCGTGGTCGGCGGTCTGCTCCGGCGTCAGCCACTGCAATCCAGTCGAGTCCGGGCTGGTGCGGTAGCGAACGCGGACGACGTTGACGTCGGGGGGCAGCGCGATCGTCAGCGGTCGGCCAAGGACCGGGTGCAGGCTGCCGAGCTGCCAGGTCGTGGTGGTCCAGGCGAGGTCGGTGGTGGCCAGACGCGGCGGGGTGGTCGGTGGCGCGGTGGCGGCCTCGACGGCCTCGATCTCGAGGTCGCGGGTGTCGAGCACGAGGGTGTCGCCGTGCGCGGCGCGGTCGATCGCCAGGGTGGCGGTGCCGGACAGCGTGCGCGCGGTGAAGTCGACGGTGAGGTCGAGGCCGACGTGGCGCACGCGGGCTTCGGCCGGGCGGGCGAAGGAGTGCGGGTCGGGGCCCGGCGCGCTCGCGGGCGGCAGGGGGAGCACTGCCGCGGGCGGGGTGGCAGGGACGGGCGCGGAGGGGGCGCTGGACATGCAGGCGGCCAACAGGGAGAGCCACAGGAGCGAGCTGCGCGACGGCAAGCGCCGACTATAGCGGCAAAAAGTCTGGGCAGTGAAAACACGAAGGGCCGGGCGCCTGTCGGCGTCCGGCCCGGACTGTGATCGGCTAGTAACCGGCTAGTAACCGGCCAGTGACCGGCTAGTTGCGGCTCAGCGAGGTGGCGAGGCGCAGGATGTACATGAACATCAGCGCGACCGAGGCGAACAGCGCCAGCGAGGCGGCGACGTACGCCTGCGGGTGGTAGTGCTTCATCACGTTCGACGTGTCGTACAGGATGTAGCAGGCGGCCAGCACGATGACGGCGACCGTGAACAGGATCCCGAGGCTAAACCCGAAGATCATGCTGAAGACGATCAGGCCGAGGGCGCCGAGCGTGGCCATCGTCAGGGCCCCACGCATCCACGAGAAGTCCTTCTTGGTGATCATCACGAAGCCGGTCAGGGCCGCGAAGATCGCCAGGGTGGTGATGCCGGAGGTCATGATGATCTCCGGGCCGCCGTAGTACGCGGCGACCACCATCGCCGGGATGAAGATGAAGGCCTGGACGACCACGTAGAGGCCGAGACCGAGGTACTGCATCGGCCGCGAGGTCTGGTGCTGGGCGAACGAGTTGGCGAGCCAGCTCGCGCCGATGAACATCGCCAGCACGATGAGCGGGTGGGTCTGGAAGATCGAGAGCCCGAGCTCGAGCATCACGGGCGTGTTGAGGAACACGTACTCGAGACCGACGAAGGCGGCGATGGCCCCGGCGAGGTGGAGATACGTGCGCTCGATGAACTTGGAGCGCTCGGCGATCTCCGCGGAGG
>JAYUXQ010000678.1:0-4139 GCA_043752905.1 Nannocystis sp.
CAGTCGGCCACGCTGGTGCACAGGATCGTGCAATACCCGTCGATGACCTTCATCGTCATCGCGTCCGTGATCGTGAAGCAACCGTCGGTCAGCGCCGGCTCGCACGGGGTGTTGTCGACGCACGGCTCGTAGAGGCCGTTGGCCGGCTGCGGGTCCTTGGGCGGCGGGGGCGGCGGGGGGTCGCCGGTGGTCTCGTCCATCGTCGTCATCGAGGTCATCCCGGTGGTCGTCGAGGGATCGGCGTCGGTCGTCGAGGGGTCGGGGCCGGTGGTGGCAGGCCCGGTGGTGGCAGGCTCGGTGGTGGCAGGCTCGGTGGTGGCAGGCTCGCCGGTGGTGCCGGCGCTCGGGTCACCGGTGGTCGCCCCCGAGGCCTCGGTGACGGACACCGCCTGACCGGTGGTCTGATCGCCGGTGGTGCCGGCGGTGTCCTCGGTGGTCACCTGGCTGGCGGTGCTGACCTGGCTGGCCGTGAACGATCCGCCGAAGCTCGATGCGGAGCCGTCCTCGCCGACGCTGCATCCGGTCGACAGGGCCAGCACAAACACACAACAGCCGGAAACGAGGCGAAGTGGCGAGACATGCATGATCGAGGACCTCCGGGCGCGGCGAGGCTGTCGCCAGCATCCTCGGTCTTAGCGACAAGCCGCGCGCAGCGTCAAGCGAGAACTGCGCCGGTCCGCCCGCGCCGCCCGGGGCGCCCGCAACGGCCGGTCAGAGCCGGGTCATACCCGGGTCCTGTGCGGGCTGCGGACGGCGACGAAAGTGGCGCCAGACCGCGTGTGCGCCCCGGAGCGCCAGGAGCAAGGCGAGCGTGAGACAGGCGGCCCGGCCCTCCACCATGAGCATGCTCGCCAGGCCGGTCGTCCACGGCATCAGCGGCGGGATGCCGAGCCACAGCGCGTCCGGGAGCCGGCACATCACCAGCGTGATGCCGAGGACCAGCGACCACGGCAGCAGCACGGCGCGCACGAGGGCCGCGTCGGTGCAGCTCCAGCGCGCGGCGGAGAAGCCCGCGAGCAGCAGCAACGCGAGCCACGCGGGGCCGCCAGCGTACAACAGCTCGCGGCCGAGCTTGGGATAGATCGCCGGGTTCGAGAGGGTCGGCCAGCCGCACTGGGCGAGGACGCCGAGCGTCGCCAGGACCAGCCACCCGAGCCCGAGCGCCGGCGTCAACCATGAAGGGCCCTCGAGCGGGACCGGCGGCCACTGCAACCACTCGCGCTTGCGCGACCTGCCCCATTGGACATGGCTCGAAGCACCTGTACGAAGGGCCAGCAAGGCGACGGCCGCGAGCAGGCCGGCGACGGACCAGCGGCCGGGTCCCGGTCGCGGCAGGGTGGCGCCGCGGGCCGGGTCGGCGAGCGCGGCGACCCACGGCCGCCCGGACGCGTTCGGGGCCATCTGCGACTCGGTGGCGTCGGCGATGGCGCGCGCGAGGTCGACGAGGTGGACCGACGCGGTCGCGCCCGGGGTGACGCCGCCGCCGGCCACGCACGCGCGGACCAGCCGGATCTCGGGCTCGGAGCCGCCGTGGCCGCCAGCGTCGCGGTGGCCGTGATCGGCGAGCACGACCCACAGCGTGTCGGCGTCGGCCGGCGTCGCGGCGTACAGCAGGCCGAGCAGCGCGTCGCTCCACGCCGCGGCCGCGCCGTAACGCAGCGAGGCGCCGCCCTCCGCGTGGCCGGCCTCGTCGATGCGCAGCACGTGCACGAAGGCCAGCCGCGTCGGCGACACGATCGCCGCCATGGCCGCCTCCGCGAAGCCGCCAGCCCGCCACGCGGGCGTCACGGGCTCGTCGGCAGGCAGCGCGCGGGCGAAGCCGAAGGAGTGCACGATCTCCGGGTGTGACTCGGCGACCGCGATGCTGTCGACCTGCGGTGGGGTCGCGTGGGCCGGCGGCGCGGGCAGCTTGCCGATGTGATACTGCAGGCCCGACTGCTGCTGCGTCATGCCGGTCCACAGCGCGCTCTGGACCGGCAGCGACACGGTCGGGAAGCCGATGTCGAGCTGCAACTCCTGGCCCGCGCTGCAGATCTCCGAGAGGCTGGGCAGCCGCAGCGCGTGCGCGCGCGACAGACCATCGAGCAGCACCACCCGCACGCGGGCGGCCGGACGCAGCCCGTCACCGTCCGGCGCGCGCGGCCACACCGGCGTGTCGCTGGGCACCGCGCCGTCGACGAAGAACCGGCTGATGAACTTCTTGCGCCCCTCGTGGAGCCCGCACGAGGCGAGCACGAGGCCGGCCAGCAGCGCGCAGCGTGCGACGATCGTGCGGATCCGCGGAGACATGCGGGCCCAGGGTAGGCGAATTAGGGGACGGCGTCAGCACCCCGCGATCACGGAGCGCACGATCGGCCCGAACACGCATGCCGTCACGATGGCGAGATCGTCGCGGGGGCTGACGCCGTTACTTTTGCGGGTGGGCCTGGAACCACGCGACGGTGGCCGCGACGGCGCGCTCGTGCGGCGTCACCTGGGCGCCGAAGGCCCGCTTGAACTTGCCGTGGTCGAACAGGTAGGGCCGCTCCCACTGGTACAGCAGCTCGGACAGCTCGCGCATGATCGGGACGAAGGGGCTGGCGAGCTTGAAGACCAGGCTCGGCGTCTCGCCGAGCCTCGGCTCCTTACCGGCTGCCTGGAAGATGAGGGTCAGCAACTCGCGCTGCGTCAGCGTCGGCGCGCAGGGCAGGTGCCACACCTGGCCCATCGCCTCCTCGTGCGCGCCGAGGGTGATCATGCCGCGGGCGAAGTCGTCGAGGAAGATGAAGGTGTGCGGCAGGTCGAGCTTGCCCATCACCGACACCTTCTTGCCGGCGATCGCCGGGTAGAACACGCGGTCGCCATAGATCGTGGTGGTCGTCGCCTTGGGGCCGTAGAAGTCGGGCGCGCGGGCGATCGCCGCCTTGATCTGGCCGGACGCGTGCGCGTCCATCAGCAGCTTCGACATCTCGACGCGGATCTTGCCCTTGCGGGTCGTCGGCGCGGTCGGCAGGTCCTCGGTCATCGGGCCGACGACGGGCCCGTAGGCGTATACGCTCTCGGCGCTGACCAGCCGCGCCCCGCTCGCCGCGGCCGCCGCGATCATGCCGCGCTGGATCGGCGGGTACAGCTCGGCCCACTTCGTGTAGTCGGGCGCCGCCGTGTGGTACAGCACCACCGCGTCCTTGCTGGCCGCGACGGCCTCGCTCGGCACCGACGCATCCGCACGGACCACCTCGACTCGCCCCGGCTCGACGCCGGCCGGCGCCTCGAGCTTGCCGCTGCGACTGACCATACGGACCGACTTCCCGGCGGCCAGCAGCTGACGCATGATCGTCTGGCCGAGCGCGGCCGTTCCGAACACCACATGGACATCCCGATCGCTCATGCCGACGTGGATAACACGGGCGTGGCGCTCGACAGCGAGGGCGGGGGCCGTTTAACATCCCCGGGATGCCGATGCTCTGCGCGCGTGGACGCGCCCCCCACGTCCTCCTCCTCGCCGCGCTGGTCGGCCTCACCACGCCCGGCTGCAAGGGCGACGACGAGTGTCAGGCCAAGCTCGCCGGGATGCGACGCACCTTTCAGGCGATCCCCGCCAACGCCGCGACGCAGCAGGTCACGATCCTCGAGCCGGACTTCCCGCTGCTCACCTCGTCGCACGGCGAGGTGCTGCGCACCATGGGTCCGGTCGTGCGCCTCAACGCCGACGGCAGCGCGAGCATGGAGCGCGACGAGCCCTCCTTCGATCTCGAGGCGGTGGTCGCCGCGGCCGCCGACATCCTGACCCGCCCCGGCCACGACCACGTGCTCTACCTGGCGATCCCGCCGGGCGTCGCCCTCGGACCGCACAGCCAGCTCGTCCGCCGCCTCGGCGACCAGGCCCCGCTGCGCGTGCTGGTCCGCGATGCCGCCGGAACCCCGGCCGCACCGACGCCCTCGCCGGCGATGGCGACCCGCCTCGCCGCCCTGCGCGGCGCCGCCGTCGACGAGAAGGCGATGCGGATGGGCGAAGCGATGCGCGCGGCTGCCAGCGGCTGCCAGCCGATGACCGCGGCCTTCGAGTCGCTCGCCAGCGCCGCGCCCGACAAGCAGCAGGGCATGCTGGTCAACGCGGCCCTGACCGGCGCGGAGCAGTGCGGCTGCGACAAGGTCGACGT
>JAYUXQ010000679.1:0-1560 GCA_043752905.1 Nannocystis sp.
TGACGAACAACCCCCGCAAGATCGTCGGCCTCTCGGGCTTCGGCATCGAGACCCTCGGCGCCCTCCCGCTCGAGGAGGACGGTGGTGCCTGAAGGTCCGCGGCGGGTCCTGCTGGTCGTCGCCGGGGGCATCGCCGCCTACAAGGCGCCCGAGCTGGTCCGTGCCCTGATCGCCGGCGGCTTCACGGTCCAGGTCGTCATGACGCCGGCCGCCCGTGCCTTCGTCAGCGATCTCTCCCTCGCCACCGTCTCGACCCGCCCCGTGCGCACCAGCCTGCTCGACCCGGCCGAGGAGGGCAGGGTCGGGCACATCGAGCTCGCCGACTGGCCCGACCTCGTGATCGTCGCTCCGGGCACCGCCGACCTGATCGCCCGCGCCGCCGCCGGCCTCGCCGACGACCTCGCCGCGACCGTATTACTGGCAACCCGCGCCGCGGTGCTGTGGGCCCCGGCCATGAACACCAACATGTGGCGCCATCCGGCCACGCAGCACAACCTCGCCACCCTCGCGGCCCGCGGCGCGCGCTTCATCGGCCCCGACCGCGGCGAGCTCGCCTGCGGCTGGATCGGCGAGGGCCGCATGATCGACCCGCCCTCGATCGTCGCGGAAGCACGCCGTGTCCTCGAGGACATGTCCCAGGGGACAGCCCCGTGGACCGGCCGCCGCGTGCTCGTGTCCGCCGGCCCGACCCGCAGCTACATCGATCCGGTGCGCTTCTTCTCGAACGCCTCGACCGGCGTGATGGGCTTTGCGATCGCCGCCGCGGCACAAAACCTCGGCGCCGAGGTCACGCTGGTCGCAGGGCCCGTCGAGCTGGCGACCCCCGCGGGCGTGCGCCGCGTCGAAGTCGAGACCGCACCGCAGATGCACGCCGCGCTGCAAAGCGAGCTCGCCTCCGCGCCGGTCGACCTCGTGGCGATGGTCGCCGCGGTCTCGGACCTCGAGGTCGACGCCGCCGCGAGCAAGCTCGACAAGGCCGCCTTGCTGCCGACGATGGCGAACCTGCGCTGGCGCGCGGGCATCGACATCCTCGCCGCGCTCACCAGCGCGGGCACGCAGCCGCGCCCGCGCTTCCTCGGCTTCGCCGCGCAGACCGTCGAGGACGGCCCCGACATCGAGGCCGAGCTGCTCCGCCTCGGTCGTCGCAAGCTCGCCGCCAAGGGCGTCGACGCGCTGTTCGTCAACCGCGTCGGCGTGCCCGGCCTCGGCTTCGCCAGCCCGACCAACGCCGGCTACCTGCTGATCCGCGCAGGGACGGACTCGCTCGACGTGATCCCTTCGGGTCCCCCGATCGCCAAGGACCGCCTCGCCCACTGGCTGCTCGCGCAGCTCGCCACGAAGCTGTGGCCGGAGCAGCCATGAACCGCGACGAGGCCCGCCTCCTGGCCCGACAGTTCGCCGTCCAGCTGCGACACCTCCGCGAGTTCCGCGGCCAGGCCTACGTCGGCGCAGCCCCGCAGCCCCACGCCGGCGCCCCACGAGCCCACGCCGACGCGAGCGCGCAGAGCCACGCCAGCACCCCGCGGTCCCGCACCGCAGCCCCCCCAGCGCATCCAGGCG
>JAYUXQ010000680.1:0-10136 GCA_043752905.1 Nannocystis sp.
TCGCGCAGCGGGGCAGGTCCCTACCGCGTTTCAGTCGAGCTCCCGGTGGCCTGGATCGCCGCCCGGCTCGCGCACACCGACGCGGAGATCCAGCGGCCCGGCACCGTGGACATCGAGGTCACGCTCATCGGCGAGGGCGGCAGCGTGCTGGTGCGTGGCAGCCTGGACGTCGACTTCGTGGTGCCCTGCGCCCGCTGCCTGGAGCCGGCCCATGTCCCGGCCGGCGGCGAGCTGTGCGTGCACTTCGTTCGCGGCGCCAGCGACACCCTCCATGACGAGGAGGACACCGAGTGGCGCGAGGGGCAGGGCGACGCCGGCGACACCGACGAGCGCTCCTTCCTCGGCAACCACCTCGACCTGCGCCCGATGGTCGAGGAGCAGATCCTGGTCGCGTACCCGATCCGGGCGCTGTGCGTCCGCGGCGAAGCCTGCCGCGGCCTGTGCATGCACTGCGGCGCCAACCTCAACGAGCAGCCGCCCGCCTCTCGCTGCGCCGCCTGCGGCACGCCCGGCGCCCGCGTCCCCGTGGTCGCCGCGCCCGGCTACGAGGACGACACCCTCGCCGTCCCCGGCACCAAGCCAACAGACAAACTCAAGGTCGACCCCACGCTCCTAAATGATGCCGAGGGCGAGGCCCCGTGGAAGGCCGCTCTGCGGACGATCGCCCTCGAGGATCCAGCCGATGACCCCGAGGACGCGTCGACCGACGCGCCCGCCGACGCCAAGAACTCGCCCAAAGGGCCTGGCAAACTGCGAAACTGACGCGCCGCACGCCCGTGCGATCCGCTTCAGTCCCATGCGGATCCCCCCGCATCGACCCCTTGAGAATTCACATGAACCGCTGCGAACCGGGTTCAAACCCCACCCAAATGCCTGTAGCAGCGCCCTGGACCCCTTGAACTGTGTTGCGATCCTTGCCGCATGGTGCGGCAAAAAAAGCCTCCCTGCGCGGCAAAAATCGCTACACTCCCGCCCCTCCCGAGATAACGGTACCTCGCCATGGCTGTTCCGAAGAAAAGAAAGTCCAAGTCTGCCCGCGACATGCGTCGCGCCAACCACGACAAGCGCTCGCCGCCGACGCTCGTCGCCTGCTCGAACTGCGAGGAAGCTACGCTCAGCCATCGCGTGTGCCCGGCCTGCGGCTTCTACAAGGGCCGTCAGGTCGTCGCTGTCGCCCAGGAGTGATCCGGCGGTCGTGCTCGGCCGTCGTCGTGATATCAGGTGGCGCAGGATCCCGGCCTCGTGTCGATGACTGGCTCGTCCACATCGGCGTCCTCGCCGGCCTCACCCGTCTCGTCGACGATATCGACATTGCCGATCGCGCTTGATGCCTTCGGCGGGGACAATTGTCCCGATGTTGAAGTGAAGGCGGCGGTCCAGGCCGGCCGCGAGGGCATCCCGGTCCTCCTCGTCGGAGACCGGGACAAACTCGCCGCGGCGCTCGCACGCGTCGATATCCACGGGATCGGCCCCGACGGCCTCGTCCCGGGCCTACCGCTGCGGATCCATCACGCCTCGGAGGTCATCACCATGGACGACACCCCGTCCAAGGTGGTGCGCAGCAAGACCGACGCCTCGATGCCGGTCTGCTTCGATCTCGTCAAGCAAGGCAAGGCGCGGGCGGTCGTCTCGGCGGGCAACTCCGGGGCCATGCTGGCCTGCGGCCTGCTCAAGTTCGGTCGCCTCAAGGGCATCGACCGCCCGGCGATCGTCTCCAGCATCCCGCGTATCGGCGGCCAGTGCGTGCTGCTCGACATGGGCGCCAACGTCGACTGCAAGCCGATCAACCTCGTGCAGTTCGCGGTGCTGGGAGCGATCTTCGCCCGCACCAGCCACGGGATCGCCCGCGCCCGCGTCGGCGTCCTGTCCAACGGCACCGAGGACGGCAAGGGCACCGAGCTGACCCGCGCCGCCCACCGGGCCCTCGGCGCCAGCCCGAGCCCGGATTTTTCGTACATCGGCTACGTCGAGGGCAAGGACATCTTCCGCGACACCTGCGACGTGGTCGTCACCGACGGCTTCACCGGCAACGTCGCGCTCAAGGTGATCGAGGCGACCGCCGTCGCGTTCGCGGCCCAGCTGCGCGCGGCGGTGGAGGAGCGCCCTCTGAGCAAGGTCGGCGCCCTGCTGATGCGCCCGGCGCTCGCCCTCTTCAAGTCCCGCCTCGACCCCGACAGCTACGGCGGCGCCCCGCTGCTCGGCGTCGACGGCGTCTCGATCATCAGCCACGGCGGCGCGAGCCCGACGGCCCTGTATAACGGCATCCGCCTCGCGGGTCAGTACGCCGCGCGCGACCTGACCCCGGCCCTGCGCACGGCAGTGGCCGCCCATCAGGATCTGTTCGCCGCCGCCAAGCGCGAAGAGGGGACCGGCTAGATCGCCATCCCCCTCGCGCGTTCGTTTCAACCCAACCTCGACAAGGTGCGTGATGCGCGATCAGGTAGCCTTCGTGTTCCCCGGCCAGGGCAGTCAAAAGGCGGGGATGGGCGCCGCGCTGGCGGCCGCCTTCCCGGCCGCGCGGCGCGTGTTCGAGGCAGCTGACGAGGCGCTCGGCGAGTCGCTGTCGCGGCTGTGCTTCGACGGCCCCGACGAGCAGCTCGCGCTGACGGCCAACACCCAGCCCGCGATCCTCACCTGCTCGATCGCCGCGTGGACCGTCGTGCGCGAGGAGCTGGGCGTCACGCCGCACGTGTGCCTCGGCCACAGCCTCGGTGAGTTCTCGGCGCTCGTCGCCGCCGGTGCGCTCGACTTCTCCGACGCCGTCAAGCTCGTGCGACTGCGCGGCCAGGCGATGCAGGAGGCCGTGCCCGCGGGCCTCGGCGCGATGGCGGCGATCGTCGGTCTCGAGCCGGAGCAAGTCGAGGCGCTGTGCGTCGAGGCCGGCACCGCCGACGCCCAGGTCAGCGTCGCCAACGAGAACGGGGGCGGTCAGCTCGTCGTCGCCGGCCACGCGCAGGCCGTCGCGCGGCTGGTCGCGCTCGCCAAGGCGGCCCGCGCCCGCGCCATCCCGCTGCAGGTGTCGGCGCCGTTTCATTGCTCGCTCATGCAACCGGCCGCCGAGCGCGTCGCGGCGGCGCTCGAGCAGCTCACGATCCATCCGCTGCGCGTGCCGGTGATCGCCAACGTCGACGCCGAACCCAACGAAGATCCAGCGCGCGTGAAGGACCTCCTCGTCCGCCAGATCACCGGTCGCGTGCGCTGGGACGCCTCCGTGCGCAAGGCCGTGCACATGGGGACCACGCGCTGCCTCGAGCTTGGTCACGGCAAGGTCCTGTCCGGCTTGATTAAACGCATCGTCGCGGCGCTCCCGGCGAGTGCCGTCTCGCTTTCGGCCGTCGGTTCCCCGGAGGACATCGATGTGCTAAAGGTCGAGGCCAGGTGACGGAGCAAACTCAGTCGCGCGCTTCCCAGGAAGCCACTGCGGGCCTTACGGGCCCTGCTGCGACCCTGACTGGCCTGGCTGGCCTGACGCTCGCAGGCCGCGTCGCGCTGGTCACCGGTGCGTCACGTGGCATCGGCCGGGCGATCGCCCGCACGCTCGCGGCCCGCGGCGCCGTCGTGGCCGTCAACTACAGCCAGAGCGAGGACGCGGCCCGTGAACTGTGCGAGCAGATCGCAGGCGAGGGTGGCAAGGCGATCGCGGTCGGCTTCGATGTCGCCGACGGCCCCGCGGTCGAGGCGGGGGTCGCCAGCGTCGTCGCACAGCTCGGCGGCCTGCACATCCTCGTCAACAACGCTGGCGTCTCGATCGACGCGTTGCTGATGCGCGCCAGCCCGGACGACTTCTCGCGGCTCCTCGACATCAACCTCAAGGGTGCCTTTTTGTGCTGCAAGGCGGCATCAAGACACCTCCTTCGGGCCAGGGCGGACGGTCGCATCATCAACATCGGCAGCGTCGTCGGCGAGCAGGGCAACGCCGGCCAGGCGATGTACGCCGCGGCCAAGGCCGGCCTGCTCGGGCTGACCAAGTCGCTCGCGCGCGAGCTGGCCAGCCGCGGCGTCACCGTCAACGCGGTCACGCCGGGCTTCATCGACACCGACATGACCGCCGCCGCGCTCAAGGGCGACGCGCGCGAGGCCCTGCTCAAGCAGATCCCGCTCGCTCGCATCGGCCGACCGGAGGACGTCGCCGAGGCGGTCGCCTTCCTCGCCGCGCCGGCCGCCGGCTACATCACAGGACACATCTTGCGGGTCAACGGGGGCCTGCACATTTAGACGGAGACAAACACCATGACGACAACATCCAGTTCCAGCATTGAGGAGAAGGTCACCGCGATCGTCTGCGAGCAGCTCGACGTGAAGAAGGACGACGTCAGTCGCGACAAGACCTTCACGGAGGACCTCGGCGCCGACTCGCTCGCGATCGTCGAGCTCGTGCTCGCGTTCGAGGAGGCCTTTAACCTCAAGATCCCCGACGCCGAAGTCGACGGCATCAAGACCGTCGGAAACGCGATCGATTACATCAAGCAGCACGCCGGCAGCGCGAGCTGAGCCCAACAGCCGGCAGCGCGCGCGCGTGACCGGCGGGAGGCCTCGTGGACACACGTAGGGTCGTCATCACAGGAATGGGGGTGCTGAGCCCCCTCGGGATCGGCGTGGCCGACAACTGGCGCCGCCTGTGCGCCGGTGAGTCGGGCATCGGCCCGATCACGCGCTTCGATACTACCGACTATCCGGTCAAGATCGCCGGTGAGGTCCGCGGCTTCGAGCCGACGCAGTGGATCGCCAAGAGGGAGGTCCGCCAGATGGACCTCTTCATTCAGTACGCGATCGCTGGCGCTGCGATGGCCGTCGAGGACGCCGGGCTCGACAAGGCCCCGCCGCGTGACCCCGACATGTTCGGCGTGTACGTCGGCGCCGGCCTCGGCGGGATCGCCACGCTGGAGAGCACGATCGCGGCGCTGCACGCCAAGGGCCCGCGCCACGGCATCAGCCCGTACTTCGTGCCGGCGATCATCGTCAACCTCGCGGCCGGACAGATCTCCATCCGTCACGACGCCCGCGGCCCGAACCTCAGCCACGTGTCCGCGTGCTCGACCGGCGCCCACTCGATCGGCGAGGCCTACCGGACGATCCAGCGCGGCGACGCCGACGTGATGATCGCTGGCGGCACCGAGTCGACCGTCACGCCGCTCGGCATCGGCGGGTTCTGCTCGTTGCGCGCCCTGAGCACTCGCAACGACGAGCCGACCCGCGCCTCGCGTCCGTTCACCGCCTCGCGCGACGGCTTCGTGCTCAGTGAGGGCTGCGGCCTGCTGGTGCTCGAGGAGATCGGCCACGCCAGGGCCCGCGGCGCCACTGTCCTCGCAGAGGTGGTCGGCTACGGCCTGACCGCCGACGCCCACCACATCACGATGCCCGCGCCCGGCGGCGAGGGTGCGCAGCGCTGCATGAAGATGGCGCTGCGCGGCGCAGGTCTGGCTCCGGAGCAGATCGGCTACATCAACGCCCACGGCACCTCGACCACCGCCGACGCGATCGAGACCCAGGCGATCCGCGCCGTGTTCGGCGCGCACGCGGACAAACTCGCGGTGTCGTCGACCAAGTCGATGCACGGCCACCTGCTCGGGGCCGCCGGCGGGCTCGAGGCTGCGATCTCGGTCCTCGCGCTGCGCCACGGGATCTTGCCGCCGACGATCAACCTCGACGATCCCGATCCCGCCTGCGACCTCGACTACGTGCCGCACACCGCGCGTCATGTCCAGTGCGAGTACGTCATGTCGAACAGCTTCGGCTTCGGCGGCACCAACGCGGCGCTGATCTTCAAGCGGGTGGAGGCCTGACATGACGAACGAGCCAAAGCCGGACCACCTAGCGACTGACCACCTAGCGACGGACCACCTAGCGACGGACCACCGCGCGGCCGACCACACGCGCGCCCGCATCCACTTCGGGAGCGACCACGCCGCGGTCGACCTGCGGCTCGAGCTCGCAGAGGCCGCCCGCACCGACGGTCACATGATCGCCAGCGACGCCGGCCCGGTCGACGCCGCCACCTCGATCGACTACCCGGACGTCGCTGTCCAGGTGTGCGAGCGCGTACTCGCCGATCCGGGCTCGGTCGGCGTTCTGGTCTGTGGGACAGGGCAGGGCATGGCGATGGCCGCCAACAAGATGGCGGGGATCCGCGCGGCGGTCGTGCTCGACCCCTTTAGCGCCCGCATGGCCCGCGAGCACAACGACGCCAATGTCCTGTGCATCGGCGCCCGGGTGGCCGGCTCGGGCCTCGCGCGAATGCTGCTCCAGACTTTTTTGGGGTCGTCGTTCGCCGGTGGTCGCCACGCCCGACGCGTGGCCAAGATCGACGCCGCAGGAGGTTAGCTTGCTCTGTCCGGTCTGCCGCGGCGCGAACATCAAGGTGCTCGACTCCCGCGACAGCCGCGACGGGGTGGCGATCCGACGCCGCCGCGCGTGCTCGGATTGCGCTCACCGCTTCACGACCTACGAGAGGATCGAGACCAGCCTGCCGATGGTGCTCAAGCGCAGCGGCGGCCGGCAGGCCTTCGATCGCAACAAGATCCTCGCGGGCCTCAAGCTCGCCGTCCGCAAGCGCCCGGTCGAGGACGAACAGCTCGAGAACATCGTCGCCTCCGTCGAGCTGTGGGCCGCCACCCGCGGTGAGCGTGAGATCCACGCCGAGGAGATCGGCGAGCGCATCATGCATCACCTGCACGCGCTCGACGCCGTCGCCTATGTCCGCTTCGTGTCGGTCTACCGCAGCTTCGACTCGGTGCAGGCCTTCGCCCACCTGTTGCACGAGATGGAGAAGGCCGCCCACACCAGCCCCGAGGGCCAGCGCACGCTGTTCGAGATCGACGCCCGCGGCCACATCCAGCTGACCCCGCGCTCCGAGGCCGCCGACGAGGCCGCCGACGAGGCCGCCGCATCGGACGCCGGTGAGGGCATGGGTGCGAGCGACGGCGAGGCGCCCGGCGGAGAGCCCGGCGATGCGACCTGAGCTGGCCGAGCTGCTCGCCCTGGTCGCGGGCCCTGGCCCGATGGACATGTCCTCCGGGACAGCCTCGGGAGCGACCGCGGAGGACGTGACCGCCCCGGCCATGCGCGCGGCCCTCTCGGTCGTCGCCGCCGTCGGCGAGTCGCTCGCGGAGCGCGACCACAGGTTCATGGGCGCCGCGGTGCAACTCGCCTGTGCCGGCACCGGCGCGACCTATCCCAACCCCTGCGTCGGCGCCGTGGTCGTGCAGGCCGGGCGGGTGGTCGGCGCGGGCCACAGCGCGGTCACCGGGGGCCCGCACGCGGAGGTCCGTGCCCTGGCGATGGCCGGCGCGGCCGCGCGTGGTGCCACCCTCTACGTCACCCTCGAGCCTTGCTCGCACCACGGACGCACGCCCCCGTGCACCGACGCGCTGATCGCCGCGGGCGTCGCCGAGGTCGTGTACGGTGTGCAGGACCCGGCCCGCCACGCCGCGGGCAAGGGCAGCCGTCTGCTGCGCGACGCCGGGGTCGTCGTGCGTGAGGGCGTCGAGCGGACCGCCTGCGCCGCGGCCCACGAGCACTACCTGCACCACGAGCGCAGCCGCCGGCCGTTCGTCACGCTCAAGGCCGCGACCTCACTCGACGGCCGGATCGCCGCCGCGGGTGGTGACAGCAAGTGGATCACCGGCGAGCCCGCGCGCCGTGTCGGCCACTGGCTGCGCGCGCGTCACCACGCGATCGCCGTCGGCGCGGACACCCTCCTGCGCGACGACCCGCGCCTCGACGTCCGCCTCGTTCGCGGCATCGACCCCATCCCCGTCATCGTCGACAGCCGCCTGCGCACCGCGATCGCCAGCCCGCGGCCGCTGCTGCTGCGGCCCGGCACGATCGTGCTGCATACCGAACATGCCCCGGAGGACAGGCGCCGCAGCCTCACCGACGCCGGCGTGCGCCTGATCGCCGTCGCGGCCGACGAGCGTGGCCGCGTGACCATCGCATCGAACCCCCCCGCGCCAACGCATCTCGCGCCAGACCACACCGGCCCCGCCGGCCTGATGCCGTCCGCGCTCGACGCCCTCGGCGAGCTTTCGATCCGCTCGCTGCTGGTCGAGGGCGGAGGCCAACTGATCGCCAGTTTCGTCGCCGCCGCGGCCTGGGATCGCTGGTACTGGTTTCAGGCCCCGCGCCTGCTCGGCGAGGGCACGTCGGTGCTGCCGGGCCTGTCCTGGCCCACCGTCGCGCAGTCCCCGCGACTGGTGATCGAGCTGCGTAGCCGCGTCGGCGGCGACGAGTTGATGATCCTGCAACCCGAGACCGCCGCGACCTCACCGTGATCCTGCCCCGAGAGCCGTCTGACCCGCGCCCGGAGCACCCTCCCCGTGAGCTTGCCCCGGCGCGCTCGACCGTGCCGCCGACCGCGGGTCTGTGCCATAACCCCTCGCATGTTCACGGGGCTCGTGCGGTCCGTCGGCAGCGTCGAGCGCGTGCGCGCCAGCGCGGAGCTAAAAACCTTCGTCATCGCCGCCGCCCTCGGCGAGGCCGACCGCGCCCTCGGGGCCAGCGTCAGCGTCTCGGGCGTGTGCCTCACCGTCACCGCCGCGACCCCGCATCACTTCACCGTCGAGGCCGCCTTCGAGACCCTCGCGGTCACCAGCCTCGGCCAGCTCACCGTCGGCAGCCGCGTCAACCTCGAGCCCGCGCTGCGCCTCGGCGACGCGCTCGGCGGCCACCTCGTCTCCGGCCACGTCGACGGGCTCGCGCGCCTGCGCAGCCGCGACGCCCGTGGCGACGCGGCGCTGCTGTGGTTCGACGTCCCCCGCGAGCTCTTGCCCTTCGTCGCGGTCAAGGGCTCGGCCTGCCTCGACGGCGTCAGCCTCACGATCAACGCGGTCGATGGACATGGCTTCGCGGTCGGACTGATCCCGCACACCCTCGCGGTGACCACCCTGGGCGACCGCGCCGTCGGCGACGCGATCAACCTCGAGGTCGACCTGCTGGCCCGCTACGTCGCGCGCCTGCTCGACTTCAAGGCCGGCACTGCGGCCACCACCCCCGATGTGACCCACGAGACCCTGACGCGCGCCGGCTTCATCCCGGGCGGCGCCGCCGGGGCCGACCCGAGTGAAGGGACAGGAGCATGAGCGAGCACAACTTCGACCACGTCGAGCGCTGCATCGAGGTCATCCGCCGCGGCGGCATGATCATCCTGGTCGACGACAAGGACCGCGAGAACGAGGGTGACCTCGTCACCGCCGCGCAGGCCTGCACGCCGGAGCAGGTCAACTTCATGTGCCGCGAGGGCCGCGGCCTCATCTGCCTCGCGCTGACCCCGGAGCGGGTCTCCGAGCTGCGCCTGCCGATGATGGTTCCGACCGACCCCGGCCACATGGGCACCGCATTCACCGTCTCGATCGAGGCGCGTCACGGCGTCACCACCGGCATCTCGGCGGCCGACCGCGCCCAGACGATCCGCGTCGCCACCGATGAACAGTACAGCGCCGGCGACATCGTCAGCCCCGGCCACATCTTCCCGCTGCGCGCCCAGCCCGGCGGCGTGCTGGTCCGCTCGGGCCACACCGAGGGCTCGGTCGACCTGGCCCGCCTCGCCGGCCTGCGCCCCGCCGGCGTCATCTGCGAGATCATGCGTGACGACGGCGAGATGGCGCGCATGGACGACCTCGAGCGCTTCGCCCAGAAGCACGACCTCCCGATCCTGACGATCGCCGATCTGATCGGCTACCGCCTGCAACGCGAGCTGCTGGTCGAGGAGTTCGCCCGCGCCCCGCTCGCCTCGAAGCTGCTCGGCGTGACCGTCGAGGACGGCTGGACCGTGCACAGCTTCCGCTCCAAGGTCTCGCCGCACAGCTTCTACATCGCGCTGTGCAAGGGCGACCTGCACCAGGCGGCGATCGGCGACGACAGCGTGCTACTGCGAGCCCAGCGGGCGCAGATCATGGGCGACGTGTTCGGCCTCGCCGACGACGACAGCGCCTCGCGCATGCGCGCCAGCATCCGCCAGATCGAGCGCGCCGGCCGGGGCGTGTTCCTCTACGTGCTCGGCCACAACTGGCCGCCCGAGCCGCTGCTGCAGTCGCCGGCCTCGACCCACGCGCCCGCGCTCAAGCCGGCCGAGGCGGGCTTTCGCGAGTTCGGCCTCGGCGCCCAGGTCCTGCGCAGCCTCGGCATCCACCGGATCCGGG
>JAYUXQ010000681.1:0-1557 GCA_043752905.1 Nannocystis sp.
AGGCGCAGCCCGCGGCCGATCTGCTGCAAGAAGACCACCCGCGACTCCGTCGGTCGCAGCAGCACGACCACATTGATATCGGGCACATCGATGCCCTCATTGAACACGTCGACGGTGGTGATCGCCTCGAGCTCGCCGGACATCAACGCGCGCAGGCTCTGGGCCCGCGGGGCGCCCCCCTTCTCGCTGTGCACGGCGACCGCCCGGATCCCGCTGTCACGCAGGAACGCGGCCATGAACTCGGCGTGCGCGATCGAGGCGCAGAACCACAGACCCCGCCGGGGCGCCGCGGGCCCGTGCTCGCGGTAGCCCCGCAAAGCCTGCTGTGCGTGTGTGATCGTGGCGAGCGCCCGGCTCAGCGCCGCGGGATCGAAGCGACCCGAGCGCCACGGGATAGCCTTATAGTCCACCGAATCTTTCAACCCGTGATAGACGAATGGCACCAGCCGACCGCGGGTGATGCCGAACGCCAGGTCCGCGCGAAACACCAGGTTATCTGCGCACAGATGCAGCAGGTCGGTCCCGTCACCGCGCTCCGGCGTCGCCGTGAGCCCGAGGAAGAACCGCGGCTCGAAATATCCGAGGATCCGGCGATAGCTGAGCGCCGCGGCGTGGTGAAATTCGTCGATCACGATCAGGTCGAAGTGATCTCTCGAAAAACTCGCGAGGTGCTCCGGTCGCGACAGCGTCTGCACCGTGGCGAACAACAGCTCGGTGTCCCGGTCACGCGAGGCGCCCTTGAAGAGGCCCGCGCTGCGGGCCGGGAACACCACCGCGAAGGCCCGCCGCGCCTGCGTGATGATCTCGTCGCGGTGAGCGACGAACAGGACCCGCCGCGCGCCCATCTGCAGCGCGTCGAAGGCGGCCAGCAACGTCTTGCCGAGGCCGGTCGCCAGCACGACGAGCCCGCGCAGCGCCCCGCTTTGTCGCGTCTGCGCGAGCGCGGTCAGGGCGTCTCGCTGGATCTCGTGTGGTTCGGGCGCCGCCGCGGGCGGATCCCAGTCCGGACGTATGGGGAGCCTGGCGGTATATCCATCGATCCACTCCGGCGTCAGCGGCACCGCCTCGGGACCTGCCCACAGCTTCTCGAAGCGCGCGCGGATCGTCGCCACCTCTCCCGCTTGCCAGCCATGGATCGCGCGCAGGTTCCACTCCACGCTGCTCGTCAGCGCCGCGCGGCTGAGATTACTACTACCGACATACGCGACCGCCCCTGCGCCCGACACGAAGATATATGCCTTGGCGTGGAATGCGGTGACTCCGGTGCAGCGATATACCCGCACCTTCAAGCCGTCGAACACCGCCGTCAGCTCGCACAGCTCGCGCAGCGCCGCGGGAGCCGTGATACCGAGATAATCGCCGGTGAGCACGCGCACGCGGGCGCCGCGGCGCAGCGCGTCCTCGAGGTCGTCACGCAGCAACGCGACGCCCGAGGTCTGGATGAACGCGGACAGCAGATCCGCCTCGTCCGCGAGGGCGAGCGCGGTCTGCAACGCCGGGAGAAACCTCTGCTCCTCGCCGCCGACGAACGCGGGGAGCCGTGCGAGGCCCCCTTCA
>JAYUXQ010000682.1:0-10119 GCA_043752905.1 Nannocystis sp.
GACTCTTTCCTGCGAGAGGCAGTCACCGATGAGGATATCGCGGGTGTCGTCTCGCGCTGGACCGGCATCCCCGTCAGCAAGATGATGGAGACCGATCAAATTCGTCTGTTGCAGATGGAGGCCAACATCGGCGAGCGCGTGATCGGGCAACGTGAGGCCGTCACACGCATCTGCGCGGCGGTCCGTCAGTCGCGTGCCGGACTCGGCGACCCCGACCGGCCGATCGGGAGCTTCCTGTTTCTCGGCCCGACCGGCGTCGGCAAGACCGAGCTGGCCAAGGCGCTCGCAGAGTTTCTCTTTGACGATGAGCGCCACGTCGTGCGCGTCGATATGAGCGAGTACATGGAGAAGTTCGCCATCTCGCGCCTGATCGGCTCGCCGCCAGGCTACGTCGGGCACGAGGAGGGCGGCCAATTGACCGAGGCCATCCGCCGTCGGCCCTACAGCGTCGTATTGCTGGATGAGATCGAAAAGGCCCACCCGGAGGTCTTCAACCTGCTGCTGCAGGTCCTCGATGACGGCCGCCTGACCGACAGTCAGGGTCATGTGGTCGACTTCAAGAACACGATCATCCTGATGACGAGCAACATCGGCAGCGAACTGCTCGCCCAGGGTCTCCAGGGAAAGGACCTCGAGCAAGCCCGCGAGGAAGTGCTGCGCCGCCACTTTCGGCCCGAGTTCCTCAACCGGCTCGACGGGATCTTGAACTTCCAGCAGCTTCGCCGCGAGGACATGATGCAGATCCTCGAGATCCAGCTCGGCCGCGTGCGGCAGCGACTCGCGGGTCGCGATATGGAGCTCGAGCTCACGAAGGCCGCCAAGGAGATGCTGGCGGAACGCGGCTACGACCCGGCCTTTGGCGCCCGCCCGCTCAAGCGGCTCGTGCAGCAGACCCTGCTCGACCCTCTCGCTACCGAGATCCTCGCGGGTAAACTGCGCCCCGGCAGCAAGGTCATCGCCGACCTCAACGGCCTCGACGCCGAGGGCGAGCCGAAGATCATGCTGCAGGTCCGCGGCGACTGAGCGAAATAAATCTATCGAGAGCACATGTGTGGCGACGCCAGCGATGGGGCTTCGTCCTCGCGGTGATGATGTGCCTCAAGGGAGCGACCTACACGCTCGCCCTGGCCGCCAGTGCCATCACTACGGCACGCGCCGCAGTCGCCGGGGCGGCGCAGGAGATCGTCGTGTGGGCGTTGTGCGATCGTCTTGTGGCTCGAAGCCACCGAGGTGAACGCGGTCAGCTTGACCACCAGGCCACACGGGAGGTGCAAGCCTTGCGTCACGCGCAAGAAGCCGAGCTCTCCAGGGAGGAACCATTCGTCTTCGCGGGGATGGGCGGTGGCACGCGGCTTGCTACTCAGACATTCGATCCAAGGACTGCACATGACACTTCGAAACATCCATCTCCGCGAGGGCTCCTGCCGCTTTCTCCTTTCGCCAATTCACCCCGGCTCGGGCCGAGTCCTCGTGTTGGGGCTCGCGCTCCTCGGGGGCTGCGACGAGACCGCGCAGAAGATGGGCGAGGCGTCGCAGACGTCTGTCCAGCCCGGTCAGGCCGCGGCCACGCCGCCGGCCCCGGCGATCGAGAGGCCGATCGCCGAGTACAATCAATGCTACCGCGGGTGCTTCGCGGCTCATACGAACGCGACGAACCGCGAGACCTGCAAGCTCGAGTGCGACAGCCTGGCCGAGGACAACCTGGGCGCCAACGCCGACCTCGCAGCGCGGGGGATATACCAGCACCTACGCGGCTGTTTCATCGGCTGCTGGGAGGACCCCAAGCTCAGCGAGACCAACCGCGAGACCTGTCTGCTCACCTGCAATGATGACGCAATGCTCGCCGTCAGCGCGCCGCCGAAGCAAGCTTTGGAGGTCGTGCCCGGCACAGTGCTCACGCCAGGGACCCCGCTCCCGCCAGGCGTCCGTCGTCCCGCTCCGGCCGGGGTGGTGGGGCCGTAGTCCCCCCCGCGAAAGGCCAGGAGAGTTGGGTCTTCCGGCATACCCCGCCGCGGCGCAGACCGCGCGTGGCGCGGCGCGGCGACCTCCGGGCGGGCCGGACTTCACTATTACGGATCGATCGCTAACGCTCGGCCTTGACGATCTGCGATAATGGGCTGGCACGGCCCTGCTCATGCCGAGCCGAAGGATTCTTTGATTGCCAACGACCCGACGAAGGTAAGGCCGGCCGACGACCTGGTAAGTATCGCCGGGGAACCGGCCCGCCCGTGGCACACGCTGTCGGCGGAGGAGGTCGCGCGGGCTTTCGAGTCCGACCCGATACGCGGACTGACAGACGCCAAGATTGCTCGACGGCGCGAGCAGTTCGGCCCGAACGTCCTGGCCCAAGCGAAGGGTCGGTCCGCACTTGCGATCCTCGTGGGCCAGTTCAAGAGCCTCATCGTGGCCCTGCTCCTCGTGGTCACAGTCGTGGCGTTCGTGCTCGGGGAGAATATCGAAGGGGCGGCTGTCCTGATTGTCATCGGGCTAAACGCGATCGTCGGCTTCCTCACCGAGTGGAAGGCCGAGCGGGCGCTCACTGCCCTCCAGGGACAGGCGGTCGCCACAGCGCGTGTCGTCCGGGACGGTGAGGAGCACGATCTCCCCGCGGCCGATCTGGTGCCGGGAGACGTCGTCCTCGTCGCTGCCGGGTCTCGCGTGCCGGCCGACGGGCGTGTGGTCCAGAGCGCGCGACTGCAAGTCGCCGAGGCCGCGCTGACGGGTGAGTCGCTCGCGGTCACGAAGACCACCGAACCCATTGCCGACGATGCCGCCCCGCTCGGCGACCGGCTAAACATGGCCTACCTGGGCACGGCGGTCACGGACGGGCGCGGCCGGCTCGTCGTGACGGCCACCGGCATGCGCACCGAGGTGGGCCGGATCGGGACGCTCATCAATGAGGCAGGCGGCCGGGACACCCCGCTTGAACGCAAGCTGGCCTCTCTGGGCCACGCACTGATCGGCGTCGTCCTGGTGTTGTGCGCGGTCATCGTCGGTGCCGGCCTCCTCCGGGGCCACGAGTTCCTGTACATACTGGAAGTCGGCATTTCGCTGGCGATCGCGGCCGTGCCCGAGGGCCTGCCCGCTGTCGCCACCATGACGCTCGCGCTGGGCATGCAGCGGATGGCCCGCATGGGGGCGCTCGTGCGTCGCCTTCCGGCCGTCGAGGCGCTCGGCTCGACCACCGTCATCTGCACCGACAAGACCGGCACCCTGACCCGGGACGAGATGACGGTTCGCGCCCTGCAACTCGGTGAGAGGCGCGTCGACGTGTCGGGTGCTGGCTACGCCCCATCGGGCGAGTTCACCGAGGCCGGCCAGGCTATCGATACCCGCGCCGACGCGCACCTGACGTTGGCCCTCCGGATCGGCGCCCTGTGCTCCGACGCCACCCTCGATATGTCCAGTGGCGGGACCTCGGTCCTTGGCGACCAGACCGAGGGGTCGCTGCTAGTCGCCGCCTTGAAGGCCGGGATGGGCAAGGATGACCTGGAACGGGAGACCCCGCGCGTCGGGGAAGTGCCGTTTAGCAGCGAGACGAAGCGAATGGTGACCGTGCATCACACCCAGGACGGGCGAGCCGTCGCCTACGTCAAGGGTGCCCCGGAGGTGGTGTCCGAGGCCAGCACGGGTGTGTTCATGGCGGATGGCGTGCGGCCGATGACCCCTGAATACCAGCGTCAGGTCATGGCGGACAATCAAGAGTTGGCCGGGCAGGCGCTACGCGTCCTCGCCCTGGCATACAAGGACCTCGGCCCGGAGCACCGCCCGGAAGACCTCACCGGCGACCTCGTGTTCGTCGGGCTGGTCGGCATGATCGACCCGCTGCGCAAGGAGGCGAAGGCCGCCATCCAGACATGCCAGCAGGCCGGTATCCGCGTCGTCATGATCACCGGCGATCAGGAAGCGACGGCGACCGAGATCGGCCGCCAACTCGGCCTCGACCGCGATCCCCAGGGCCGCCCGCTCAGGACCGCTCACGGCCGGGAACTCGCGGGCCTGGACGCGGCGGGCTGGCAGAACGCCGCCACGGGGGTGGGGGTGTTTGCCCGAGTGTCCCCGGAGCACAAACTTCGGATCGTCGAGGCCCTCCAGTCCGGGGGCGAAGTGGTGGCCATGACCGGCGACGGGGTGAACGACGCTCCGGCGCTCAAGCAGGCCGACATCGGCGTGGCGATGGGCGTCAAGGGGACCGAGGTGGCAAAGGAGGCGGCGGCCATGGTCCTCACCGACGACAACTTCACGACCATCGTGGGGGCTGTCGAGCAGGGGCGGGTCGTTTACGCCAATATCATCCGCTTCGTCCACTACCTTTTTTCGTGCAACCTGGCCGAGATTCTGGTCGTCTTCGTCGCCCTTATGATCGGTTGGCCGCTGCCACTCGGTGCATTGCAGATCCTCTGGCTCAACATGATCACCGACGTATTCCCCGCGATGGCGCTGGCCCTTGAGGCGTCCAACCCGGAAGCGATGACCCGCGCCCCGCGCGACCCCCGAGAGCCACTCGTAACGGGGCGGTTCGTCGGGCTGATCGCCTGGCAGGGGCTGCTCCTGAGCGGGATGACGCTGCTGGCGTTCTGGGTCGGCATGCGCTGGTATGGCGTGGAGAACGACGGACTGCGGCATGCGGTCACGCTGGCCTTCATGACGCTGGCCTTGGCCCAGGTGTTCCACGCCTTCAACGCCCGCTCCCAGCGCCGCTCGGCATTCACCGCCCGACTGTTCACGAACGGCTGGCTGTGGGCGGCGGTGGCTGGCACGACCGTCCTCCAGGTGGCGGCCGTCTATACGCCGTTTCTGCAAGGCATATTGCACACCGTGCCGCTGACGGCCACGGACTGGGTTCTCGTGCTTGGCTGCTCGTTGGCCCCGGTTTGCGTGGTCGAGCTGGTCAAGCTCGGCCAGCGCGTGGCCGGCCTCGGCAGGAAATCATCCGCCCCGGTCTGAATGTCGTTGCCATTTCGCCACGTCGAAAGTCAGCAGCCACTTCGATGACAGTTGGCGCAGGAGGCGAGAAATTCGCCGTAGATCGCCCCGCGGGCGCTCCATGTCGAGGACATCCGAGCGCGAGCCCCGAGCTCGGACACGTGCTCATCGAGGCCGAGGACATCGTCCGGGAGCTCGAAATCGGCCATGAGGTCGTCCCTGCTCAGCGGTGCATCGGTCAGGGCTCCCGCGCCCGCCTGCCAGTCATCGTCGCTGCGGGAGACCAGGGCGTCCCACATGCGATCTGCGGCCCACTGGTGGCGCAGCATATGTTCTCTTGTCGCGTGCGGGGATGCGGCCGGCGCCTGGCCAGGAGCGGCAAAATTCGGTCCGGCGCCGAGGGCCATGTGACATTCTCCGCAGGTCAGGGCCAGACCTGCCGCAGCTCTCGCCGCGGTCGGAATGTCGTGGGCGGTGAACGCCATGGTAGCGAAGTCCATATTCGCTTGCATGAAGGGGCGCCAGGACGCCGGGTATGCGTCGGTACGATCTCGGAGGCGGCTGGCCGGCTCACGTAAGTCTTCCAGCTCACCGGATATCACTGCGTCTTTGATCCGCAGCGATTCCTGGAAGTGACCGACCATCCGGGCGGCGGTCCCGGGTGGCGCCGCTCTCGGCGTCTCGGGCCCCGGCGGCGCGGTCGTGCGTGCGGGAGTCGGATCCGGGGGCGGCTCGAAGCATGCTGTCATTGCGAGGGCGAGACAGCCGAGGGTCAGGATCAGGCGTGCGCGGGGAGACGACATCAAGGATCGCTTTCGAAGGGGGTTTCTCGGAGATCAGACCGACGCAACGACGGCGACTGGACAGACTGCATGCCCCGCCAGGGCGGACGCGGTGCTACCGAGAAAGATGCGGCCAACGGTCCCGAGTCGGCGGGAGCCGACAACGACCATCGCTGCTTGTGTGGTGACCGCGAGGGTCCGCAGTTCTTCCACGACGCTGCCGTAAACGATGCGCGGCCGACCCATCAGCGCATGCGCGGTCATCCACCCCTGCGCGGCGAGCTCGAGCTCCTCACAGTAGGCGTCGCGAGCGCGTCGCCAGGACGGATCGAGGTCGTCGACGAGGTCGCTGTAGCGGGTTTCGCCCACGTAGACGACCAGGAGCTCCCGGCCTTGCTTCATGGCGAGCTCTCGAGCGAAGCTGACCGCAGCCAGGCTGGACACGTCGAGGTCGGTGGCCAGAAGGATCGGTCCGGGTGCGATCTCGGACAGGTCGCGCGGGACGACGACGACTGGGCAGGGCAGGCGCCGCAGGACGCGCCGCGCGACCTGACCGAGGGCCCACGGCGTCTCCTCGCGGCGACCGGCGGCGCGACCGATCACGAGGCCGGCAGCCCCCTCGGACGCGCGAACGAGGCCCTCCTCCGCCGAATCGGCGTCGACTACCGATACGCGGACGGGCGGGAGCACGTGCATCTCGCTGGCCAGGCGTCGCACGACCTCCCGGACGGTGGAGATGGCGTCGGTTCGGATGTGCGGGCGAGTCCACAACTCCATGACGTGAATGGCGATCGTGTGGTCGGGGCCTGCGAGCCAGTTGGCGCAGCAAACCGCGCCGCGGCTGCGGTCCCCGAGGTCGAGGCCGAGGATCCAGGTATTTGCGTCGGCGGTGGTCATTGGGAGGTTATTTGAGCAAGCCGCGTGCCATCGTTGGTCGCCACGAGTACGGATGGTTACCAGGTCGATGGACTCGGCTTTTTGCGCCGCGACGCAGGACTTGCATCGATCTCGCCGATGCCGAGATTGATCTAAGCGGTCAACATCCCGCCGTCGACAACGAAGGATGCGCCATTGCAGTACGCGCTGTTGTCGCTCACGAGAAATGCTGCCATCGCAGAGATCTCGTCATTGGTCGCATAGCGGCCCATCGGGATCCGGGCTGCGAAGCTCTGATGCACAGCGTCACCCTTGCCAGGCGACGCCTGCTCTTCGATCGAACGCATCATCCGGTTGTCAACGGGCCCCGGATGGATCGCGTTTACGCGGATCCCGAGCGGCCCGAGCTCCTGTGCCGCGCTGCGCACGAGCCCCAGCAGCGCGTGCTTGCTGGCGCAGTACGCGGCGAGCCCTTGAAACCCGACGAAGGAGGCCACGGATGCGGTCACGACGATCGACCCACCGCGCTTCATGTGCGGAGCGGCGTGGCGGATCGCCGAGAATGGCCCGAACACATTCACAGCGAAGACATGCTCGACGTCCTCAGGCTTCGACTGCGTAATGGGCGCAACCCGGCCCTCTGTCCCGGCGTTCGCAAGCACTGCGTCGATCACTCCGAAGCGAGATAGCGTGTGGTCGGTGTACGCCTTGGCTCCCGCGTCATCGGCGGCATCGGCGAATAGCCATGCGGCGCCCAGGCTCCCGGCCAGTTCGGCGAGCGGAGTTCCCGGCATGTCGGTGAGCATTAGCTTTGCGCCCTGGGCTGCCAGGAGCCGGGCGATCGCCGTACCGATGCCGCCGGTCGCGCCAGTAAGAATGCAGACCTTGTCCTGAAGTGTTGGATTCATGGCGCACCGCCAAGCAAGCCCCGTGCCGTCGCTCGATCGGCAGCGAGAGCCCTTGGTGCGTACGGGGGCCGGGGCCGAGTGTCAGGCTTTGCATGACGGCGCAAGATCTGCACGAGGTCAGTTTGAAGACCGAGCCGACTCCACGGCTCGCGGCCGCGTAGCGGATCGGACGGGCACCAGCCGCTTCACGATCTCACAGCCGATCAGGCTACCCGCGGCGACACCGAACGCGAGCGCGAACTGCCCCGGCGCGAGCGCTCCGAAGTTGAAGATCGATCGCAGCGCCGGGACCGCCATCAGCACTCCGAGCACCCCGAGCGTCCCGCCCGCGATCCAGCGCAGCGCCGCGTTGCGGGTCCCCAGCATCGCCCACGCCGTCCGTGTGCGCGAGCGGTTCGCGGCGATGAGCGCGAGCGAGGCGAGCACCAGCGACACAAACGCCAGCGCGCGCGCGGTGTCGGGGTCATCCGCGCCCAGGCGGCTCGCCGCGGTGACCAGGCCCGTGACGAGCACCCCCTGCAGCAGGCCGACCCACAGCGTGTCGGCGTCGAACAACCTCGCGGTGAGCGGCCGCGGCGGGCGTGTCATCGTGTCCGCGTCCTCCTTCTCGACCTCGAAGACAATCGAGCAGGTCGGGTCAATGACGAGCTGCAAGAACAGGATGTGGACCGGCTGGAGCACAAGCGGCCAGCCGAACAACACCGGCATGATTGACAGCCCCACGATCGGAATGTGAACCGCGAGGGTGAACCCGATCGCCTTCTTGAGATTGTCATAGATCCGGCGTCCGAGGCGGATCGCGCGGACGATCGACGTGAAGTCGTCATCGAGCAGGACGAGGCTCGCCGACTCGCGGGCGACGTCGGTGCCGCGACCGCCCATCGCTATGCCAATATGCGCCGCCTTGAGCGCCGGCGCGTCGTTGACTCCGTCGCCGGTCATCGCGGCGATCTCACCATTGGCCTTGAGCGCCTCCACCAGCCGAAGCTTGTGGTCCGGGCTGACGCGGCAAAATACGTTCACGGTCCGCAGGCGGACGCCGAGCGCCTCGGGCGACAGCGCCTCGAGGTCCGCGCCGGTCAAATGACCCTCCGACGTGTCGAGCCCGATCTGGCGAGCGATGGCCATGGCGGTCGCCGGATGGTCGCCGGTGATCATCAGCGTGCGCACGCCCGCGGTGCGGCTCTCCGCGAGCGCCCCCGGGACCGCCGCACGCACCGGGTCGGCGAGCCCGAGCAGGCCGAGATACTCGAACTCGAAAGCGTGCTGATGATCGGGCAACGGCGCCACCGGGGCCACCGCCCGCGCCACGCCGAGGACCCGCAAGCCCCCCTCCGCGAGGGCGGTGACCCGGGCCGCGATCACCTCGCCCTGCTCGGCCGGCAGATGACACAGCTCGACGATCGCCTCCGGCGCGCCCTTGGCCGCGATCACGTAGCTGCGTGCGTCGGCCGAGCACCACACCCGGGACATCGCCAGCAGCTCTGGCGAGAGCGGGTACTCGTCGACCAGCTCCCATTCGGGGTGCATGTGCACGGTGCTGGCGAGCAGGCGCTGCAAGGTCTCGCGGATCGCCTTCTCCATCGGGTCGAAGGGCTCGCGGTGGCTCGCCAGCGCGGCGAATTCGACGAGCGCATGAAAGGCCTCCGGAAGCGCAGCGCCGGGCTGGCCGCGTAGATCGGCGGTCTCGCCGTCGACCGCCAGGACCGCCAGCGCCATCCGGTTCTCGGTCAGGGTGCCGGTCTTGTCGACACACAGCACCGTCGCCGCACCCAGGGTCTCGATGGCGGGCACGCGACGCGTCAGCACCTTCTGCTGCGCGAGTCGCCACGCCCCGAGGCCGAGGAAGACGACGAGCATCACCGGAAGCTCCTCCGGCAGGATCGCCATCGCCAGCGTCAATCCGGCCAGCAGCCCGTGCAGCCAGTCGCCGTCGTGGGTTAGTGCATAGGCGACCGCGACAAACGCCGCACATCCCAGGCCGATCAGCGCCAGGCGACGCACCACCGTCGAGGTCTCCTTCTGGATCCGCGTCGGCTCCTCGACGACCCTGGCCAGCGCCGCGCCGATCCGCCCCAGCGCCGTCGAGGCGCCCGTCCCGAGCACTCGCGCCAGTCCGGCGCCGCCGACCATCAGCGTCCCGGAGAACAGGAAGGCCGAACCGTCACCTCCGGCCGCGCCCATCACGTTTGGCGTGGGCGTGCCGGCGGCGACGGGCTGCTTGCCGACCGGTACCGACTCACCCGTCAGCAGCGACTCGTCGACCGCCACGTTGCTGCCCGTCAGGAGCACGGCGTCGGCCGCGACGCGGTCGCCCTCGGCGATGACCAGCAGGTCGCCCGGCACAACGTCATGTCCGGCGATTCGCGTGCGGACACCGTCGCGGACCACCAGCGCGCGCGGGCTCGACAGGTCGCGCAGGGCCTCGAGCGCCCGCTCGGTGCGACGCTGCTGGACCAGGGTGATGACGATCACCACCACGACAAAAACGACCAGCATCAGCGCATCGCGGATGTCACCGAGCACGATATACAAACCACCACAGGCGAGCAGCAACAGGAACATCGGCTCGCGCACCACGTCGAGCAGGATGGCCCAGGTCGATCGCGGTCCCGCCGTCGGCAGGG
>JAYUXQ010000683.1:0-4130 GCA_043752905.1 Nannocystis sp.
TAACTGGGGTGGAGGTTTAGACATGCTGACTACCGCAACGGTGCGCGAGCTGAAGCCGCGCGACAAGATGTATGAGGTGACGTGCGCGGCGATGCCCGGCTTCGTCGTACGGGTGCTACCGACTGGCAAGAAGGTGTTTCTGGTCCGGTACCAGGTCGACGGTCAGTGGCGCCGCGAGAAGATCGGGCTCATGGGCCCGTCGCTCGGCGTCGATGAGGCGCGTCGCCGTGCGGTGCTGATGTTCGGCGGCGAGGGGCGCAACGAGGCGTCCGTCCAGCCGGCCGCGGGCCGGACCGCGCCGAGATCGACGCGCCGAGTCGGGCCTGTGAAACAGGTGGAATCAGGGCGACTGACAGTTCGCGACCTCGCCGATCGATTCGTCCGCGAGTACGTGGACGTCTATCTGAAGCCCGGCACGGCGATCAACTACCGCAAGCACATCGCCGATCACATCCTGCCGGCGCTCGGCGATCGTGACTTCGAGAGCGTGACCCGCAACGACGTGCAAGCGCTGCACGCCAGCCTGAAGGACGTCAAGGCGTCGGCCAACTACGTCGTCTGTGTCGTGGGCAGCCTCTACACCCGCATCATCGACGACTGGGTGATGTCGACGATGAACAACCCGAACCACAAGATCCGGCTGTTCAAGCTAAAGACGCGGGAGCGCTTCCTGACGCCCGAGGAGCGGCGGCATGTGGAGGAGACCTTGCTACGGGGCTTGCAGATCCCGCCGGGTCGCAAGGGGCACCTCGATCGGATGGGGGTGTGGGCGCTGCAACTGCTGTCGCTCACCGGCCTGCGGCGCGACGAGATCCTCACTCTCACCTGGCCCATGGTCGACTGGCAGCACGCCTGCCTGAACCTCCCCGACACGAAGACGGGCCAGCGCAACGTCCCGGTCCCCTCGCAGGTGATGATCCTGCTCAAGCGGATCCACGACCACACCGGCAACCGCAAGGACGGCCTCGTCGTCCGCTCGCGCACCGGCCGGAAGCTCTCGGGCTTGAACCTGACGTGGAAGAACATCCGCGAGGCCGTGGGCATCCCCGACGTCCGCCTCCATGACCTCCGGCACTCATTCGCCAGCGACGCGCTCATGGGCGGCGTCCCCCTGGCGATCGTCGGTGAGATGCTGGGACATCGCCAGCCGAGCACGACCAAGCGCTACGCGCACCTCGCCAACCGCGTCGTCCGCGAGGCGCTTGAGCACACCGCCGGCATCATCGTCGCCGCGACGACCACGACCCGCGCGCTGCCCGTCGCGCCCTTCGAGCCGCTGCGCGACGGCCAGTGGGTGGCGATCGTCACCCTCGTGGACGCCGACCGCCCGCGCGGCGGCAAGCCCGTGGACCTGCGGGAAGTCATCGACGGCATCCGCTGGGTGCTGCACACGCAAGCGCACTGGTCGGACATCCCGGCGACCTACGCGGCCTCCACGACGTGCTGGCGCTGGTACAAGCGGTGGTGCGCGGACGGGACCTGGCCCAAGGTCGAGGCCCTCATCGCGGCGCCGCCGGTCAAGTCGGCGCGTGGGCCGACGCCGCGGGCGCTGCCTCCTGCGCCAGCGAGCCGGACCCGGCAGGAGACGCGCGCGCCCGGCGACGCCGGCTGCTTCACGGCCCCATAGGCGGGCCCGAGCCTCGCCCGCACCGAGGGCCGTCCCTGGCGCCGCGAAGCGCTGTGGACGGCCCTCCGTTCGTCTGCATGGTCTACGCGGGGTCGGGACCGGCCTCACCCGCTGCCTCGGTGACCTCGTCACCGGCCGCGGGCTGCCGCTCGCGTAGAGCACGACGGGTCTTGACCCACTCGTTCTGGACCAGCATCGAGATCACCCACACCATGGTCCCCTCGTGGTACTCGACCAGGTCCTGCAACTTGGCGTCGATCTCGCAAGGGAACCGGAAGTGCCGAGCTTGGAGGGCCCGAGCCTTGCGGCTGCGCCGCGGTAGTTCCCCTTCGATGTCGCCACGGTCCTTCACGTCAGGTGCCTTCTTGCGCGAGGGCTTGGACCCACTCGTCGCCGCTGGTTTCTTGGATGACGTATTGCTCGCCGACTTGCCGGCCCGAGGCGGCGAGCCGCCCGGGGTCTTCGTCGCAGGCTTCGACATGCCCTTGTCCTCGAGAAATTTCTTAGCCGACGGGCTCAAACCTCGCGGTTGGTGAGCGGCCTCGAAGCCCTCGGAGTCGTAAGCAGGTGGCTTTGTCCGGGCCATCACGGCACCTTCGAGCCCTTCTGGGGCGCGAACCCGCAGCGCCGTAGGATGTGCTCGCACAGCTTCCTCAAGGCGGCGGCTCCGTTGGACTTCTTGCCGTAGGGGATCGCCCAGGCAGCGTCACAGTAGTCCTCGCCGCGGATGATCGTGTCCGAGTCAGGGATGTCTTCGGCGTAGATCGTGAGGTTCTTCGCGGGCGGCAGCTTGGCGAGCGCCTCCTCGAGGTTGCGTTTCACGGACGGCCCGCCCCTGCCTACCGTGTTCTTCACGACGAGGATCTCGGCCTTGCTCCTGATGAGGTCCTCCATGACGTTCGTGAACCCGTCGAATCCCTGCCGCCCGTGTACTGGAACGACCCACAGGGTCGGATTGACGGTCAAGGCGATGTCGAACTCTGGGGGGCAGTCCGCGAGCAACAGGTCGACGTTCTCGATGTCTGGCATGACCAGCGGGGAGAACACCGCGGACAGGTAGTCGCTCCGCTCGTAGAACGCATCCGCCTTGGCTGTCTTGTCACCCTTCGAGACCCACCCCATGGAATTGCCCTGGCGATCAAGGCAAGCGAGGATCGTCCTGACCTTCCATTCTTCAGCCACGAACGCGGTGTGGACCGTGAAGGTCGTCTTGCCGCATCCGCCCTTGTGGTTGAAAAAAGCGACTCTCTTCACCGACGACTGCAACGACTTCATCGCCGGATATCTTCTCATGTAGCCGACCGGGCGGCGCGATCGATGATCGCGCGAGCCGTGTCGCTAGACCGCGCCCAGACGAATCCGAGCGCCATCACGTGCGGGATGCCGCGCAGCCCGGCATCGCACTCGGGTGCGGCAGGCGTGGGCTGATACCCGATTGTGTAGCGGGTGTACGAGATATCCGATCGGCAACAAGATCGGATAACAAGCCTGTGATATCCGATCGTGTAGCAGACTAGAAAAGCACATTGTCAACTACACACTCGGGCGCCTTGCTGGGCGTACGGATCGATATCGTGTTGGCCAGTCAACTATCTATCTGGACGTGTAGCTGCTTGGGGCAATGCTTGGGGCCATGGCCGTGTCGCTGTTCGTCCTGACGACCGGATAGCCAGTCGGGCGGCCGCGTGCCGCCGTGTCGCATCGCTGTCCGCTGCGCCGTGCCGCTGTCGCGTCGCTGTCCGCTACGGCGTGCCAGCGGCGCAGGGCAGCGGCGCGGGGCGGCGCGGGGCAGCGGCGCGGGGCAGCGGCGCGGGGCGGCAGCGCAGCGGCCGGCGTAGCGGACAGCTCGCGTGCCGAGTCGCGGCTCGGGCGACGAGGCGCCAGCGGCCGACGGGGCGTCGCTCCGCGCGGGCGACAGGTCAGCCGGCCCGGGCGACGCGCGTCCGCGGCCGCGCCTGACGGGGCGACGGGGCGTCGCTCCGCGCGGGCGACGGTGTTGCACCGGGCGGCGGTGGTGTTGCTCGGCGCGCGGGCTGTTGCTCCGGGCGAACGGGGCGTCAGGCAGGCAGCGGTGTTGCTTGGCGCGCGCTGTTGCTCCGGGCGAGCGGGGCGTCAGGCGTCGCCGCCAGCCGACGGCGCGCAGCTCGGGCCACCATCCGCGCGCGTGCAGCTCGGCCAGCTAAGGCGTCAGCGTGACGGCCCGCCGCGGCGGGTGGTGTTGCAACACGTCCGCGACGCAGCGACCCATCTCTCCCTGCGGCGGGTCGTCGTTGATCTTCAGCGGGCCGGCCGGGTCGTACTTGACCTTGAGGCGCGTGGTCGGGTGCGGCTTGCACTTGGCCAGCACTGCGCGGAGGTCGAAGCGGGGACGGGGTGCCGGCGGGCGCTTGTTGTTCGACGCGGCGATGCGGCCCCTCTCGGCGCCCTTGACGTCAGTCTCGGGTTCGACCCGGGTGTCGCTCACCACGTCTGGGGCTGTCGACGGCGGCCGGATCGGCGCGAG
>JAYUXQ010000684.1:0-1556 GCA_043752905.1 Nannocystis sp.
CCCGACGCCCTGTGGCAGCGCTACCCCGACCACACCTTCAAGCTCCTGCGCGAATGGATGCACGCCGAGGCCCTGCGCGGCGACCTCGACGCCGCCGACGCCCTGTTCGACCCCCTCGTACGCCGGTCTGCCAGCGAGCTCGTCCGCGCCGACCTCTACCGCCTCAAGGCCCAGCTCGACACCTACCACGGCCGCCCGCACGACGCGATGGCGGCCGGCCTCGCCGGCCTCTACGGCCTCGGCGTGGAGCTCCTCCCGCGGCCCGAGCCTGCCGAGATCGAGGCCGAGCACCTCGCCCTCGCCGCCGACCTCGAGCACGTCGACCTCGCCCGCCTGATCGCCGGCCCCGTGTGCACCGACCCCCGGGTCTCCGCGATCGCCGAGCTGATGTCCGCGACCGGACCCGCCGCCATGTTCGCCGACACCCGCCTCGCCTATCACGTCTTTATCCGCCTCGTGCGCCTGTTCATCGACCACGGTCCCACCCGCGACACCGCCTACGGCCTCGCCGGCTACGGCCTCTACCTCGCGGGCGCGCGCCGTGACAGCGCCCGCGCCTTCGAGTTCGGTCAACATGCCCTGAAGATGCGCGACCGCTTCGCCGACCCGGCCCTCGGCGCCCGTATCCTGCACATCGTCGGCGGCCTGATCACCACCTGGACCCAGCCCTTCGCCGTCGCCGCCGCGATCCTCGAGCAGGGCTACGCGATCGGCGTGCAGACCGGCGACTTCGCGGCCGCGACCTACAACACCACCACTCTCGTGCTCGTGCTCGCCGCGCGTCGTCACAGCCTCCATGCCGTGCGCGCCACCGCCGAGCAGCTGCTCGTCGAGGCCCGGCCCATGCTCGAGGTCTACGGGTCCAGCATCATGCGCTGCTCGATCCGCATGTCTCGCTGCCTCGCCGGCGAGCTCGCCGAGCCGCCCCGGGGCGACGTCCCGCGCTGGCTCGCCGACGTGTTCCACCGCGACTTCGAGCGCGACGGCTCACCGCTCACGCTGCTCTATATCCACATCTTCGCGATCACGGTGCTCTACCACTTCGGCCTCCACGACCCCGCCGAGCTCCCGCGCCTGCCCGCCTCCGCCGCCGAGCGCCTCGGCGCCCTCGTCACCCCGATGGCCGCCGACTACTTCTTTTATAATGCCCTCCACGCCTGCGCGCAGCACACCCCCACGACCCCGATCGACCCGGCCCTCCACCCCGCGATCGAGTCCGACATCGTCGAGCTGCGCAAGCTCGCGGCCAGCTGCGCCGCCAACTTCGAGGCCCGCGCCCACCTCGCCGCCGCCGAGTACGAGCGCGTCCGCGGCCGCGACGACGCCGCCGAGTCCGCCTTCAAGCTCGCGATTCGCTCCGCCCGCCGGCAAGGCGAGGCCGGCACCGAAGCCCTCGCCTGCGAGCTCGCCGGCCGCCACGCCGCGAGCCTCGGCGACGACATCGTCGGCACCATGTACCTGCGCGCCGCCGTCGAGGCCTACCAGCGCTGGGGCGCCACCACAGTCGCCCGCCGCCTCGCCCACGCCCTCGACACCCGCCCCGAGCCCTGACCCGT
>JAYUXQ010000685.1:0-1555 GCA_043752905.1 Nannocystis sp.
GATAAGAAGATCGGTGCGGGCGTCACGTACCCGGCAGGGACGGACGCCTCCAACCGCCGCTGCGATGTCGCGGGAGGGCTTCGCTACATCGTTAGCGGCGAGCAGGACCTGGCCGAGAAGTTCGCCTGCATGGCGAAGGTGGGGAGTGGCGGCGCGGGACGAACGGGCGAGGCGATGGTCGCCGCGCTCCAGCCGGCGATGAACGACCCCGACGACGAGTACGCCTGCAACCGCGGGTTCCTCCGCGAGGACGCGCTGTTGGTCGTCACCATCATCCAGGACAACTACGACGTGGACTCCTCCGACACGGTCGGCGAGTGGATTGAGGCCCTGCGGGCCGCGAAGAACTACGATGATGACGCCTTCATGGTCCTCGTGCTGACCACGGACGTCGACGTCGGCTACCAGCAACTCTGCCTGCCGAACCAGTACAACGAGACAAAGAACCGCCTTCGACTCCTCGCCGAAGGCGTCGAGCACGGTTTCATCGACTCGATCTGCCTGGACAGCTACGCGCCCTTTTTCGCCGAGCATGTGAGCCACCTCGTCGACCTCTGCGACGACTTCGTGCCTCCGGGCTGACCCCACTGGCCATGGAGGCAGGGCCCGCTTACGGATGATGCACCCGGACAACCGCGTACGGCTTCCCATCGGCCGTCCGGTAGCCACCCCATCCGCAGAAGCCTCGCAGGTCGCAGGCGATCGTCGCGGCCTCGTCGGCATCTGCGACGCCGATCTCGTACCAAACGGGCGTGTCGGACTTGCCCGTGACGGTGAAGACCTGCGCGTCGAGAGGACCGGCGGCGCGCGTGCCGGCGCTGACGACCTTCCCCTCACGGTCGCAGGCGATGCCGTGAATCTGGGTCGCGCCGAGCTGAGGTAGTTGACGGTGTTCGATGAAGGCCCCGTCACTCTCGAGCCAGAACATCATCGGCTGTTGCTTGGCCCCCGGCGCTTCGTCGCGCGTCCAACCTCCGGCCAGGAAGCCCTTGCCGCAGGCGGCGATCGAGCGAGCGGCGTCGTTCATGAATGCTGGCGCCCATGAGGTCCAGGGCGTCCCGACGACCTCGCCGAGGGGGTGAATTTCGACCGTGAAGGCACGGTTGAAGATGTTATTGGGGTCAGGCGCGAACTCCCGCTCACCGACCGCCAAGGCGTTGCCCGTGCCCTGCTGGATGAGGATGGCACGGACCCACTCACTGCGCTCGTTGAGCATGTCCTTGTTAAACTCATCAGGTGTGAACGGGGCCCGGAGCGTAGCCGGCGGCCCCGCAAACACGTCATCATCGCTCGGGATGTAGACGCGGATCATCCCGTCCGTGCGCACCGGATCCTCGCTCGTACGCTGCGATCCGCCAACGAACACGCGGCCCTCGAATTGTGCCGTGGCGGCGGCGACGCTCGTGACCTCATCGCCGACCTGGCCCGGCTTTTCCCACAAGCGTGAGCCGGTCCCGCTGAGCAGCACGACGTAGCTCTGCGGCTTGCCGCCCACCCAAAAGTTACCGGCGGCGATGATGTTCCCGTTCTCGTCGATGTCGACCGCTGCTCCGAG
>JAYUXQ010000686.1:0-4126 GCA_043752905.1 Nannocystis sp.
CGAAGGGCCTGTCAGCGGGCTCGTGGCGGCGTTTTGCCGCTGGCCTCGACTCGCTGAGGCCCGCTAAAGCCCGGAAGCTGCGAGGGACCGGGCGCAGCCGGGTCCGATCGCGGAGGGATGGGAGAGACTCCCTGCCACGGTCAGGTGTTCTCGGGCAGATCGACGACCAGCGCGATGTCCTGCATCTGGACGTTGCTCGACGTGATCCACTCCATGACGGTCTTGACCTTGCCCCAGTCGGTGGTCTTGTCGCCTTTGAGGAACAGGATCGGTCCCTTGGCGTCATTGGCGAGCTGCTTGCCCGCCGCGACCTTGAGATCCTCCTCGAGGCGGCCGAGGAACGGCTCCTTCTCGGTGTACAGGTCGGTCTCGACCCAGGCGCCCTGGTCGTTGACCGAGATGAACACCTGGTCGCCCTCCTTGTGCTGCGAGGCCGAGGCGAGCAGCGGCAGCTGGACGGCGACGCCGCGGCCGAGCATCGGCGTAACAACCATGAAGATGATGAGCAGCACCAGGCATACGTCGACCAGCGGGGTCACATTGATCTCGCTGTTGGTCGGAGCCGGCTTGACCGTGTGATCGCTCTTGTAAGCGATGTGGCGGTGCTTGCCGTGCTTGCTGGCGCTGCTCCCGCGGCGATTGGACGCGCCTGCCATCTTAGTAGCGTCCCTCCTTGAGCACGAAGTCGATCAACTCCGAGGCGACATCGTTCATGTCGATCTGGAAGCCCTCGACGCGGCCGTTGAACAGGTTGAACGCGACGACCGAGGGGATGGCGACCATCAGGCCGACTGCGGTGGCGATCAGCGCCTCCGAGATACCGCCGGCGACCGAGGAGAGCCCGCCGCCGCCGTCCGAGGACAGGCCCTGGAAGGCGGTGATGATGCCGACGACGGTGCCGAACAGGCCGATGAACACGGAGGTGGAGCCGACCGTGGCGAGGACCGTCAGGCCGCGCTTGAGGTTGGCGGTCTCCCGCTCCTTGGCGCGCTCGAGCTGGCGGTTGACGGCGTCGACGAGGTCGAAGTCACCGACGTCCTCGGGGCCCTCCTCCTGCAGCGCCTCCATGCCCTTGAGATACTCGCCCATGCCGGCGCCGACGACCTTGGCCAGGGGGCTGTCGCCATGCTGGCCGGCGGCCGTGACGGCCTCCTGCAGCTTGCGCTCCTGCAAGAAGTTGCGAAGCAGCATGATGTACGAGATCGACTGCCGCTTGGCCCGCGCGTAGGCCCGGGAGCGCTCGATCATCAGGGCCAAGCTGAGCAAGAACATCAGGAGCAGCAGGACCATCACGAACTTGGCGATGATGCCCATCTGCGCCCACATGCCCGCGAGAGAGAAGTCCGCGCCCCCGGTGTTGGCGAGCAGTGTCGAAAATTCCATGAGCTCCATGACTTGCTGTCTTCTTTCGGGTCGGGTCGGGTCAGGGGTCGGGTCGGGCCGCAGGGGGCCGGATCAGGCCTTGGAAGGGAGATCAGGCCCGGAGGGGCCGTGAATCAATTGAACTTGAAGTTGAACTCGGCGACGGAGCAGGTCTTGACCGGCTTCCCGCCGACGATGAACGGCTTGAAGCGCCACTTCTTGATCGTGTCGCGGCAGATCTCGTCGACCTTGGGGTCGTTCGGGAACTTCTTCTTGGTCTTCACGTCGACCGTCTTGCCGTCGACGTCGACGCAGAACGAGGTCTCGTTGGTGCCGGGGCGCTTGTCGAACATCGACGCCTTGGTCGCCGACAATGCATTCTTGTCAGGGTCCGGCTTGTAGATCGCGTTGCCGACGACCACCGAGAAGGGCTTGGGCGCCGCGGCCTGGGTCGGCTCGCGCTTGGTCGCAACGCCGCCGAGCTGGCCGCCGAGCTGACCACCGAGCACGCCACCGAGCACACCGCCCGGGACGCCGCCGGGCACGCCGCCGGGTACACCGCCGGGGATCGCCGGGCCCTTGGCGCCGCCGGACGTCTTCTTGGCGTCGGGGACCTTGTCGGGCGTGTCCTTGGGCTGGACGATCTCCTCCTCGGGGATGTCCTCGTCGGGGATGTCCTCCTTCTCGGGCTCGACCTCCTCGGCGGCCGCGGGCGGTGGCGGAGGCGGAGGCGGAGGCGGTGCCTCCTCGAGCGACATCTGGACCATGATGAAGCTGACCGTCGGTGCATCCACCTTGACGATGTTCATCTTGTTGGCCGCCCACACGAACAGGATGCCGGCGAAGGTCATCGTGCCCGAGATGATGGTGGCGATGGCGATGCGCTTCTGTCGTCGCGGATCGCTCTTTTGATAGTGCAGGTAATGGTCGAACATCGCCTACTTGCCGCCTTTCTTGCCCTTGCCCTTGCCCTTGCCCGGATCCTCAACGCCGGGAGCCATCGCGGCGACCTCTGCCTCGATCAGCTTCTTCTGCTCGACGTCCGCGGCCTCCTCCTCGGCGGTCAGCGGACGGGACGGCAGCACGCAGCAGGGGCCCTCGGGCGGCTTGTCCTGCGGACACTCCGGCTGCTGGTCGATGTCGCAGATGGCCTTTTGCTGGCGCCAGGCGGCCATTGTATCCTCGCGCGCGAGGATGCGGTTGAGGTTCTCTTGAGCCGAGTTGAGCGCCGGGTCGTCGCCGTAGCGGCGGGCCAGCTGGCGCTGCGTGAACGCGATCGAGCGGTACGTGTACGCCTCGCGGAACTTCGGGTCGATCTGGGTCGCCTTGTCGAGCAGCCCGATGACCTCGTTGGCGAGGGCGATGCGCTCGTCGTCGCTGTAGTTCGCGTTGTACTGCAGGCCGCTGTCGAGCTCGGGGTAGAGCTGCTCGAGGCGGCGAATGGCCAAGCTCAGGTACGCGCGGACGCTTTGCGGGTGATCGACCGTGCGCTTGAGGGACCACTGGTCGGCGTCCTTGGTGCGCCCGCACTTGTCGTACTGGCGGGCGATGACGCTGTACCAGCCCTCTTCCTTGGGTTCGGCGTTGTGCTTCTCGAGCCAGTGGCTCAGCAGGTCGTCGCAGCGCTCGTCGGCGTCCAGCAGCGCGAGGCGATGCTCGAGGTAGGCGCTCTCGTCGGCCTCGGTCTTGTTCTCGAGGCGATCGATCCAGGTCTTGAAGTCCGACAGCGCCATGTCCGTGTAGAGCTTGCGGTCCACCAACTGGTTGGGATCGCGCATCTTGAGGACGATGCTCTCCGCGGCGCAGGCTCGGTTCCAGTACAGTGTGACGCCGTCCGTCTCCAGCTGCGCGGCCTTGTCGTACGCCGCGATGGCGTCGATGTATTTGCCATCGTGGTAGAGGGTGTTGCCCTCACGGATGAGATCGCGCGCGGCGATCTTGGTGCAGCCCGACATCAGAGTCAGGGCACACGCGGCGACGACGGCGAGAATCGGACGCATGGAGAGCGCCAGTGTACAGACATGGCGGGCGAGTTCAAGACGCACGTGCGCGGGCGTCCCACTCCCGGCCGTCCTCTGCGGCCCCGAAACCCCATGCGCCCGCCACTGCATCGGGAGCATCGCGGGCATCGCGGGCATCGCGGGCATCGCGGCGGCCCCGGCGAGCGTGGCGACCCCGGAGCGCCGGCCGACCCTCGCGGGACGACCGACGCTTCGTGCGTGCGGGCCGGGTCCGATGCGGGTCCGAGGTGCACCCGAGGCAGATCTCCCTCGCGGCGTGCCGGCTCCAGCCCTTCAGGGGGCGCCCAGGGCCAGCGAGACATCTTCGAGGCGCGTCCGACCGCAAGCCAGCATGATCAGTCGATCGAGGCCCAGGGCCATGCCGGCGCAGATCGGTAGTCCGTCGAGCTCGGCGAGGAAGGCCTCGTCGGTCCCCAGCTCCGGCTGGCCGAGCGCGGCCCGGAGCCCGTGCACGGCGGCGAAGCGGCGCCGCTGCTCGCTCGCGTCACGCAGCTCGCGATAGCCGTTCGCCAGCTCGACGCCGGCGACATGACACTCGACGCGGTGCGCGACGACGCGGGTCCCCTGCGTGGCGTGCTCGGCCAGCGCCGCGAGGCCGGCCGGAAACTCGCCGAGGTGCACGCCGACCCCGACCTGTCCCGAGAGCCAGGGATCGAGCTGCGCGTCGGACCAGGCGCTAAACACGGCCGTCCATGCAGCGAGCTTGCGCACCGTGGGATCGCGGCTCATCAGGGGTCCCGGGC
>JAYUXQ010000687.1:0-10104 GCA_043752905.1 Nannocystis sp.
CGCTGAGGTTCGAGGACGAGGTTGCGGGCGTCAGCGAGGTTGCGGGCGCCAGCGAGTCAGGGGCTTCGAGCGGCGGCGGGGGTGGGGTTCCCGTCGCGGGGGTGGGGCTCGCGTCGGTCCCGGGTTGCATGCCTCGTTATATGCAAGAACGGGGGCGGCTGCGCGGCGAAGCGAGCCGCGTTCGCGGCGACTCTACGGGACGAGCCCGGCGGCGGCTCTGTCAGTCCTTCGGGCGCTTGCGCAGGAGGGCGCGGCCGACGTCGACGAGGCCGCGGACGCGGCCGGCGAGCGTGCCGCTGTAGAGCACCTTGAACACGCCGCGGGCGGTGTCGTAGGCGCCGGGGTTGACGGGGTACATCTTGAGGGCGTTGTGGAACGGGAGGCGGTCGGAGATGACGGCCTTGACGTTGCAGACGGCGCGCAGGCCCTCGGGGCCATTGAGGCGACCGAAGCCCGAGCCGCGCACGCCGCCAAACGGCAGGTCCTGGGCCATGTAGTGCATGGCGAAGTCGTTGATGACGGTCGAGCCGGCGACGATCTGGCTGGCGATGCGCTCGCCCCGGGCGTGGTCGCGGGTGAACACGGAGGAGCTGAGGCCGTAGGTGGTGTCGTTGGCGAGGGCGATCGCCTCGTGCTCGTCACGCACGCGCATGACGGCCATCACGGGGCCGAAGGTCTCCTCGCGCATGATCGACATCGAGTGGTCGACGTCGACCAGCAAGGTCGGCTGGAAGTACTGGCCGCCGTCGCCACGCTTGCCGCCGACCAGCGCCCGCGCACCGCGAGCGACGGCGTCGTCGACGAGCTTCTCGACGATGTCGATCTGGCCGGGCATGGTCATCGCGCCGACGTCGACGCGGACGCTGCCGAGCGGGGAGCCCTGGCGCAGCTGGCCGACGATGCGGGCGGCCATCGCCACGAAGTCGTCGTAGACGGCGTCGAACACGTAGATGCGCTCCGCTGCCATGCACAGCTGGCCGGCGGCGGTGAGGGTGCCGACGAGCGCGTTGTGGACGGCCTGCTCGAGGTCGGCGTCGTCGCACACGATCATCGGGTCCTTGCCGCCGAGCTCGAGGATGACGGGGGTGAGGGTCTCGGCGCTGGCCTGGAGGACGCGCTTGCCGTTGGCCATCGAGCCGGTGAAGATGATCTTGTCGACGCCGGCGGAGACGAGCGCGGCGCCAGTCTCGGCGTAGCCGGTGATCAGCTGCACGAGGTCGATGTTGTGACCCTCGGCGCGCAGGGCCTCGTCGAAGATCTGCTGGATGCGGGCGGCCGACCACGAGGTCCACTCGCTGACCTTCACCAGCGCGGCGTTACCGGCCATGATCGCGGGGATCGCCGGGGCGAGCACGTTCTGCAGCGGGAAGTTCCAGGGACAGATGACGCCGATGACGCCGAGCGGGTGGTACTCGATGCGCGCGGACTTGTGGACCAGCAGGCCGGAGGAGACCTTCTGCGGGCGCAGGGCCTTCTCGGCGTGGGCGAGGTTCCAGCGCATCGCCTCGCACACCGGCCAGAGCTCGATGGTGGCGTTCTCGAGGGTCTTGCCGGCGTCGCGGGAGATCATGCGACACAGCTCGTCGCTGTGCTCGATCACGTGATCGAGGATCCGCCGGATGACGCGGCGGCGCTGGGCGAAGGTGGTCTCCTTCCAGGCGGCCTGGGCGACGCGGGCGCGCGCCAGGCGGGCCATGACCTCCGCCCGGTCCATCGCCGGGACCTCGCCGAGGAAGTCGCCGGTCGCGGGGTCGGTGCAGCGGATCGTCATGCGCTCGGTCGGAGGCGGGGCGAGCGTGAGGGGCGAGCTGTGCGGCGTGTCCATGGCGGCGCGCACCCTACCGCAGTTTGGGCCGCCGCTCCCCGGGGGGCCCCGGCCCCGCCCGGGTGACCGGACTTACGGCGCGATCGCGCCGACGGCGGTCGTCACGCTGGGTGATGGGGTGAAGCAGGTCGCGGGCGCCCTTGAGTCCGCCACGGGGCGAGCGTAGGGTGAGTGCATGCGGATCGCCACGCTCTCGATCGCCACGGCATTGCTGCTCGGCGGGTGTACCAGTGAGATCGCGTTCACGGACTCGGTCAGCAGCAAATACCTGCAAGCGACGCCGCGAGCGGAGTTCGGCGACGAGCTGTCGACGCCGTATGTGCTCGGCAGCGAGTTCACGGTGCACGTCGAGGACCGCCAGCGCGACGAGAACATGGTCGGCTGGACGGTCCGCGTCACCGACCCCGCGGTGCTGACGCTGCGCGACCCGGAGCCGCGCTGGCTCGACAAGCACACGCTGGCGCTCGACGTGAAGGCGAGCGGTGTCGGTGGCGCCGAGCTGCTGCTGGTCGACGTGAGCGGCGAGATCAAGGGCAGCGCGGCGATCGAGGTGCGCATGCCGACGCGCGTGAAGCTGTACGCGACGGCGATCGCGGCGCTCGAGAACGTCGACTTTCGCGGCGAGACGCCGCACCCGCACGTGCTCGCGGGCGGCACAGCCTCGTTCGCGGTGCAGTACCTGGCGGACGACCTGCTGCTGCAAGGCTCGACGGACCTCAAGCTGGTGGCGGAGCCGACGATCGTGGCCGAGGTGGTGCACTCGCAGCTGGCGGACAACCGCGACATCGTGCAGTTCACGGTCGGCGACCCCGGCACCGACACGATCGAGCTGTGGCTCGGCGAGTGGTCGCTGGGCACGGTCGCCGTCGAGGTCGTCGGTTCCTGGGAGGTCGCCGCGATCGACCTCATCGAGCACAAGGGCTCGGTGCGCAAGGACGAGGACGGCGACTGGCTGGTCGTCGCGCAGGCCTATAACGAGAGGCGCGAGCCGATCTACGGCGTGGGCTTCGAGTGGAGCTTCCCTGGCCGCAGCTTCGAGCAGGTCGGCGACATCTTGATCTACGAGTACGACGCCGATCCCTCGAAGCGCAAGGACGTGGTCGCGCGGGCCGCGGGCCGAGAGGCGACGATCTCGCTGCCGGCGGCCGACGGCGAGGTCTACACGTCGAACGACGAGGCGTTCAACTGTAGCGTCGGCGATCGCAGCGGCGCCCCGCTGTGGGCGATGGTGCTGCTCGCCTGTGCCGGCCTTCGTCGCCGGCGCCATCGGTGAAGGAGCGCAGGACCGTCGCCGGGACCCGCCTGATCTGGCGACGCGTGCGGCTGCTGCCGCTGCGTACGCTGGCAGCCGTGGGCGCGATCACCGGGATGGCCGGGCGTGCCGACCGGGAGATCGCGGCGGTCACCGCTGGCTGTCTCTTCGAACATGTCTCGGAGGTCATGCCCTTCGAGGTCGCGATCGTGCCCGGCGCCTACGTATCCCCCGACGGCACGCCCTCCGACATGCTCGCCGATAGGTTGACCGCGGCGCTCGCGTTGTACGAGGCCGGCAAGGTGACGCGCGTGCTGGTCTCGGGCGGGCCCGACGAGGTCGAGGGTATGGTCGGCTGGCTGGCGCAGCGCGGGGTGACGGCGGTGATCGCCGACCCGCTGGGGCTGCGCACGTGGATGACGATGCAGCGGGCCGTGACGCTCGGCGTGACGCGGGCGGTCGTGTGTACGCAGCGGTTTCATCTGCCACGCTCGCTGTACCTGGCACATGCGGCAGGCATCGAGGCGGTCGGGTTGGTCGCCGACGCCGGTCACTACCGCGGCGGCGCGTACAATACCAGCCGCGAGGCGTGCGCGCGCATGCGGGCGCTGGTCGATGTTCGCCGGGCTCGCGCGCAGGTGAAGCCGCCGGGCTGAGCTTCGATCGTCGGCGACGCGAAAGAGCCCCACCGCGCTGCGGTGAGGCCCTCGTCTTGTCACCCCGCGGGGTGCGTCTTCATGGCTCCTCGCGCTGCTTGCCGAGGAGTCGTTCGAGACGCTGGACGAACCTCGCCGCCAGCGTCCCCGCGATCGCGCCGATCAGGTGGCCGATTTGTTCGGGCCCCGGCCCTTGCTGTCGCTGCCGGCCTCGCTGGTGCCCATGCTGCCGGCGCCGGAGCTGGTGCCCGGGCTGCTCGTGCCGCTGCTGCCCTGGCTCGCGCCGCCGCCCGAGCTCATATTGCCCGTGCCCGTCGCCGTGCCCGAGCTGGTGCCGGTCATGCCCGAGCCGCTGGTCGTCCCGGTCCCGCCAGTGGTGTGGCTCTTGCCATTCGTGGCGCCCATCTCGCTGCTGCCACTGCGGCTGCCCTGCTGCGACTGGCCCCCACGCTGGCCGGTCGAGCTCCAGGAAAAATCCTGCGAGCCCCCCTGCGAGCCCTGGGACTGCGAGCCCTGCGAGCCGCGGTGGACGCGGTTGACGCGGAGGTTGTTGACGACCTCACGGATGCCGGTGATCTCCTCGACCACGTCCTCGATCATGCGCTTGGTCTGGCGATCGTCGACGGTGCCGGTGAGCGTGACCTGGCCGTCCTGCACCGAGACGTCGAGCTCACTGGCATCGATCTCCGGGTGCTGCATCAGCTTCTCGTTGACGTCCTCGGTCAGACGCTCGTCGGAGCGCTTGTAGTTCTTCGGGCCACGCCCGAAGTGACGACCATGACCCTGGCTCTGCTGGCCCTGGCTCTGGCCGTAACCGAAGTCACCCTGGGCGCCGTGCTGGCCCTGGCCGCCCTGACTCCCCTGCTGGCTGCCGCCGCCGAACTGGCCGTACTGGCTGCCGCCCTGGGAGCTTTGGCCGTATTGGCTGCCGCCCTGGGAGCCCTGGCCGTACTGGCTACCGCCCTGGGAGCCCTGGCCGTACTGGCTGCCGCCCTGCGAGCCCTGGCCGTACTGGCTGCCGCCCTGCGAGCCGCGACCGTACTGCTGGCCGCCACCGATGTTGCCGTGGCCGCCGTAGCCGCTCTGACCGCCCTGCGAGCTCTGGCCACCGTAACCGCCCTGCGATCCCTGCGATCCCTGCGAGCCGAAGCCGCTCTGGCCATACTGGCTGCCGCCCTGCGAACCGTGGCTGCCCTGGCCGCCCTGCCCGTACTGGTTACCGCCGCCCTGCGAGCCATAGCTGCCCTGGCCGTACTGGCCGTACTGGCCGCCCTGCGAACCGTAGCCGCCGTGGGAGCCTTGCTGGCCGCCGTGGGAGCCGAAGTTGCCCTGGCCGCCGCGCGAGCCCTGCTGGCCGCCTTGCGAGCCGAAGTTGCCCTGGGAGCTCTGGCCATACTGGCCGCCCTGGCCCCCGCTCTGGCCGTAGCTTCCGTGGCTGCTCTGGCCGCTGCTGTAGCCGCCCTGCGAGCCGCCTTGATAGTTGCCGTGGCTACCGTGGCCGTAGTTCTCCATCCCGCCCTGATAGCCCTGGCCGCTGTAGCCGACGTTGTGGTCGCGGCCAGAGCGTACCCGCTCGCTCTCGTCGCCGTCCTGGCCGAAGTTGCGGAACCTGTTGTCCTGGTTGGGGCCGCCGCGACCATCGCTCGGTCCGCCCTGTTGACCGCCCTCATCGCCGAACCACGAGCGCACCTGATCGCCGGCCCGCTCCATCAGGTCGTTCGCCCGGTCCATGAAGCCACGACCGTCGTCGTTGCCGTGGCCAGTGAATCGGTTCTGTTGATCGTTGCCTCCGTAGTTGGTGTTGCGGTCGTCACGGTCGTTGTTGCGGTCGTTCGGTCTCATGCTGCCTCCAAGCGCGAAGTTTTGTGGGATCTGCTCCGGGGGGAGCGAATCGCGGTGAATAGGGTATGAGGCAGGTTCCAGCGGGCACCCGTCGCGCCGGAGGCAGTGGACATATAACCGGCGGAGATTGCTTTCTGCGCACATTGCCGCGGCATCGACAAATGCTTGCGCAGATGGCGCGACCAAAAGCCGTCTCAGGAGCTACCAGGCCTCATTAACGCGAACCTCCCCGCTTCCTGTCATGTCGAGGAGAGCCGGTTTCCAGCGGGCGCAGCGCCGCTGGTAAGAACCCGCGGCATAACTCGGGATAACCCGCAGTATGCGAGCGGGTCACGAAACAATGTACATATCACGAGGAGACCACGCACCAATCGTCCGTCGTATTTGCGCCCATGAATCCGAGCATTGTCGGCCGGCGGGGACATGGCGTGCGAGCACCCGGGGGCCGGGGCCGACATCGCCGGGTTCGCCGCCGGTTCGCCGGAGAGGCATCCCATCGCATCGCCGTTCACGGTCGAGATCGACCCCCGGGGCCGGCAAAACAACGATCCGGGGGATCCAGAGGACATCCCCCTGGGTGGTTTTTCCGGTAAGGTACTCGTGACCTGGGGGATCTCCCCTGGCTGGAGGCCGAGCGATGCGCAATGACCTTAAATCTCTGATCTTCGCGTCCGTGGCGATGAGCTGCGGCGACAACGGCGGACGCGAGGAGTCTGCCAGCAACCCGGTGACGACGACCAACCCGTCGGGGGTCAGCCTGACCTCGCTCAGCGAGGGTACGCCGACTACCAGCGGCGACGGCGGCACCGGCGGCACCGGGACGGGGGCCGGCAGCGTCAGCGCCAGTGAGAGCCAGGGCACCGAGACGACCCAAGCCTCGCAGGCGAGCGCGGTCAGCGATGATGACGGCGGCCTGCCCAAGACCGATGTCGGTGCGCAGCCTGACTTTGGCAGCATGGCCTGCGGTGACGGCGGCGGCGGCGGCATGGGGGACCCGAACTTCTCGTACATCTGGATCGCCAACTCGGCGCAGAACACGATCAGCAAGATCGACACGCAGACGATGGTCGAGCTGGCCCGCTACCTGGTGCGCCCCGACAGCCTCGGCAACCCGTCGCGCACGTCGGTCAACCTCTCGGGCGACGTCGTGACCGCGAGCCGCTCGGGCGGCTTCACCAAGTTCCACGCGCGCCTCGAGGACTGCGTCGAGAGCAACGGCGTGCCGGGGATCCAGACGGCGACCGACGCCAACTTCCTGGCGTGGGATCAGGAGGAGTGCCGCGCCTGGCACACGCCGATGGCCTACCAGAGCCAGCGCCCCGCCGCGTGGACGCAGGGCACCTTGAACCCGGCGACCTGCGAGTACAACAACCAAAAGGTGTGGACCGCCGGCGCCAAGGACCCGATCGAGGGCCCGTACAGCGAGTCGATCGAGATCTTGCTGGTCAACGGTGACAACGGCGCGGTCGAGGCGACGATCCCCGTGCCGGGCGTCGACTCCGGCTTCTACGGCATCTACGGCGCAGCCGTCGACCAGCAGGGCAACTTCTGGGGCTCCCAGCTCGGCCAGGGCTTCCTCATCAACGTCGACATCAACACGCTCCAGCTGCGAAAGTGGCCGATGGTCGCGGCCGGCTACGGCATGACCGTCGACTCCAAGGGCTACGTCTGGACCTGCTCGAGCAACGCGTCGCGCTTCGACCCGATGACCGAGACCTGGCAGACCGCCACCGTCGGCGGCAGCGGTGGGTGCATGGAAGATGGCAAGGGCACCCTCTACATGAGCGGCGGCGCTGGCGACATCGTCGCAGTCGACACCGAGACGCTGATGGTCAAGACGACCTACGCGGTGCCGCAGTACGTCCATGGCATCAGCATCGACTTCTACGGCTACGTCTGGGGCGTGTCGATGAACACGCAGGCGTACCGCGTCAACCTGACGGACTCGAGCGTGATGACCTTCGAGGGCCTGGTCGGCGCGTACACCTACAGCGACATGACCGGCTTCGCGCTGAGTAACGTCGGCAGCCCGCAGGGCTGAGGGTCGGCAGCCCGCAGGGCAGAGGGTCGGCAGCCCGCAGGGCAGAGGGTCGGCAGCCCGATCTCGCGACGACGCCCGGCTCCTCTCGCGAGGGCCGGGCGCTGTCACGACACGCGGGTGTCAGGTGTTCTTGAGCTCGACGGCGGTGGCGGTGAGCACGTACTCGGTGCGCTCTCCGGCGACGGCGGCGGGGTCCTTGCCGGCGTCCTTCTCGAGGTGCTTGACCTGGGCTTCGTTGAAGGTGCGCGCCTCGATCGTGCCCTCGACGACGACGGGCTTGCCCTTGCTGTCCATCGGCACGGTGAAGCTGTGGTCCTTCATCAGGATGCGGGCCTGGGCCTCGCCGTCCTTGACGACCAGCCAGCAGCCCTTCTTCTGGCACACGGAGTCGACCTTACCGCTGACCTGGACGGGCTCCTTGAAGTCCTTGCCTGCGGCGAGCACCTGCGAGAGCGGCCTGGTATCCTTGATCGCGAACACGGCGCCGAAGTGACCGGGGGTGTTGCTCGCGGGGGCCTCGTGCTCGGCCCCGCCGTGCGGACAGCCGGCCTCCTCTTCCTTGTGCGCGTCCTTGTGGATGCAGCCCTCCTCCTCGGCGGCCTTGGCCGGGTCGGCGGCGGCGACTTTGGTCTCGACAGGCGCGGCGACCGGAGCGGCAGCGACCGGAGCAGCGGGAGCCGGCTGGGCGGGCGCGGCAGCGTTGTCACAACCGACGGCAAGGAGCACAGAGAGCAGGCAGATCGTTCGCATCGGCAAATCCTCGTCCGGAGTGTGAGCGGCCGGTCCCGGGCCTGTCAACGCGCGCCTGGACACGTAGACAGGCTCTGGCTCACACCTGGGGCCGCCTCTGGCCTTGCGCGCGCCCGCGACGTACAACACACCCCCCGCCATGCTCCCGCGCAGCACGCTTCGCCTCGCGCTCGCCGCCGGCCTCCTCGGTTGCACGCCCGCGGCCGTCACGGCCCCGGCGCCGACCGCTCCTGCCGCGAAGCCCGTGGTCAGGCGCCCCCGCCTGGCGATCGTGCTCGTCGTCGACCAGATGCGGGCCGACTACCTCGAGCGCTACGCCGACCTCTATCGCGGCGGCCTGGCCCGCTTCCGCCGCGAGGGCGCCTGGTTCACGCAGGCCCACCTGCGCCACGCGCTGAGCTACACGGCCCCCGGCCACGCGTCGGTGTCGACCGGCTCCGACCCCGCGCGCCACGGCATCATCGCCAACAACTGGTTCGACCGCGCGTCGGGCCACGAGATGTACGCCGCCGAGGACCCACGAGCACCGATCGTGTTCACCACGAACACGGACGTGACCCTGCCCGGACGCTCGCCGCGGCAGCTCGAGCGGCCCGCGCTCGGCGACTGGCTCAAAGCCCGCGAGCCCGCCGCGCGCGTCTTCTCCGTCGCCCTCAAGGACCGCGCCGCGGTGTTGATGGGCGGGCAAAAGCCCGACCGCGCCTACTGGTACAGCGCCGAGGTCGCCGGCTACGTGTCCTCGACCTGGTACGCCGGTGGCGCGCCGCCGCCGGCGTGGGTGACCGAGTTCAACGCCAGCGGCGCCGTGTTCGAGCGCTTCGCCCGCGGATGGATCCGCTCGCGCGACATCTCGGCGTACCTGAGGTCCGGCCCCGATCACGTCGACGCCGAGGCCGACGGCGAGCACACCCGCTTCCCGCACCTGTTCGACGACGGCACCCCTGCCGCGCGCTCCGCGTACGCCAAGAAGCTGCTGACGACCCCCTTCGGCGACGAGCTGACGCTCCGCTTCGCCCGCACGTTGATCGCAGCCGAGCAGCTCGGCGCGGACGACACGCCCGACCTGCTGATGATCAGCTGCTCGAGCGCCGACTACATCGGCCACGCCTACGGTCCATTCAGTCACGAGGCCGAGGACTATTATCTGCGCCTCGACGGCTGGCTCGGCGAGTTCCTCACCTATCTCGACGAACATGTCGGAAAAGACAGCTACGTGCTCGCCCTGACCGCCGACCACGGCGCCCTGCCATTGCCAGAAGAGGCCCGCCTGCGCGGCCATGGATCTGCCCGCCGCGTGCCCGGCCCGGCGTATCGCAAGCAGACCCACGAGGCGCTCACCGCCGCGCTGGCGCGGCTCGGCATGAACAAGGAGACCCTGCTGCACCTCGGCGAGGACGGCGTGTGGTTGAACATCCCCGAGGCCGGCGCCGCCAAGATGCGACCCGCGGAGGTGCGCATGGAGGTGGCGAAGTCACTCCGCGGCCTCGACTTCGTCGCCGACACCTTCACCTCCGACGAGCTCGCCGGCCCCACCGACCCCGCCCGCCCGTTCCACGCCGCGTACCAGCGCAGTTACTACGCCGGCCGCAGCCCCGACATCCAGATGCGCTTCAAACAATGGCACTTGGTCGACGCGCAGACCCGCGGCACCAGCCACGGCTCCCCCTACGAGTACGACACCCACGTGCCGGTGCTGTTCTTCGGGGCCGGCGTGCTCGCGGGCGTGCAAACGCAGTCG
>JAYUXQ010000688.1:0-4123 GCA_043752905.1 Nannocystis sp.
GCCTGCGCCTGCGTCCGCCGCTTACCGACCACCAGGAGCGCGACCCCCGACGCGAGCGCCGCTGCGCCGAGCACCCCGGACACCACCCCGACCGTCCGATAGACACCCGCGCGCTCATGAAGCCCCCGGGCCTCCTCCAGGACCCTCGGTGAGGCCCTCGAGCCCGGCTGCTCGAGCGAGCCCGTGAGACCTCGAAGCTTGCCCCGACTGTCCGCGACGCCGATCGCCATCCCTGTCATCACACCCACACCGACGACGCCCACACCCGTCAGAACGGCGCCCACCAGCCCGGGACGCCGTCCCGCGGGCACGCGTGCGTCCGACGCGACCCGCGGACCTTCGGCGGTCCGCGGTGCCGTCGCAACCACGCGCCCCGGCCTCGCCTGCACACCACCGCCCACCGCGGCCACCACCGGCGACGGCCGCTGCTCGGCCAGGGTCGCCGACACCTGCCGCAGGGCCCCCAGCGCCCCAGCCGCGTCCTCCGCGGTCGCCCGCTCACCCAGCGCGACCAGCAGACCCTCGAGGTAAAGGAGCAGGTGGTCACGCAGCCGCTCGAGGTGCGCGGGATCTCCGGTCGCAGCGTGCAGGTCGACCAGCACGCGACGAAGCGACCCGAGCACCTCGCTGCGTCCCGTGCGATGGAGCAGCGGATCGGGCAGCAGCCCGTACGCCCGCTCGAACTCGACGACCGCCTCCGCGTACGCGCCTGCCTGCACCAGAGCGACGCCGCGTTCAGCGAACAGCCGCGACTCGGGCGTCAGATCCGACCGCGGCCCCCGCGTGACCCCCCAGGCCGGACGCGCCGGCCCGGCACACACCATAACACCCGCACAGATCACCACGAAACAGCTCACGCGCATCACGTCGACAACGTCGACGCAAAGCCTCACCGTGTCAAGCCATCCTTAATAATACGTCGAATCGAGGCTCACCGACTGAAATATATGTATGGCAAATTACACGATCTGCTTCAGGAGTAGAATTCTCAGCTTTCACGCGCCGCCTTGAGACGGCCATCTTCACAGCCGCAGCAGCCGCGCCCCGAGCCCGACGACCGGCGGCAGCAGCAGGCACGCCAGCACGCGCAGCGTCGTCAGTCGACCCCCCACGATCGCCGCCTCGAGCGGCACCCGGATCAGCGACAGCGTCGACAGTGACACCAGATACGTCAGCAACACCGGCGTCGACGCTCCCTGCTTCGCCACGCCTGCCACCAGCGTCAGCCCGATCGGCCCGCCGCCAGGCGTCAAGATCCCCCCCGCCCACGCGAGCCCGATCCCACGCACCCCCGAATCCTCCCCGAGCCAGCGCCCGATCTTCTCCGCCGGCACCAGCACCTCGACCCCGGCCGCGAAGATCACCGCGATCAGCAGCAGCGGCGCGAGCCCCTGCAACTGCCCCAGGCTCGCCGTCCACAGCTCGCCGAAGCGCCGCGTATACGCGACCATCACCAGCATCGCCACCAGCGGCACCAGCATGAAGAGCAGCGCGCTCCTCACTGCGCCTCGCTATCGTCTTCAAGGATCGTCACCCACCCGCGATCACCGTCGACGCGGATCCGTCGCCCGCTGACGATCGTCCGCGTCACGCCCTCGATCGCCACCACCGCGGGGATCCCCATCTCACGCGCGACCACGCTGCCGTGCGTCATCAACCCGCCGACCTCCATCACCAGCGCAGAGGCGTGCATGAACAGCGGCGTCCAGCCCGGATCCGTGAACGGGGCCACCAGGATCTCGCCCGCAGCCAGCGTCTCACTGCCCGGATCACGGATCACCCGCGCCCGGCCCTCGATCACCCCCGACGACACCCCGACCCCCACCAGCGTCCCCGGCGGCGCCGCGGCCGGGGCCGGCAGCGGCGGCGTCTCACCCTCGTCCGTCATGATCGACGGCGGCGTGCGCAGAGCATCCCGCGCCTGCGTGACCCTCCGCTGCTCGATCAATCCTCCAAGACCCGCGAGCGACTCCCCACGCGCGTGCGCATCCGCGGCCGCGATCACCTCTCCCAATGTCAGCAGAAACACATCATCGACCGTCGTCGCCGCCCCGTCCGCCACCAACATCGTCCCCACCTCGAGCCCCGCGCCGTGCACCAGCGCGAACAGCTCGATCAACGCGAACTTGTGGTGCTCACGCAGCGCCTGCGCGGTACGAACCCGACGAATGATCCCCCGCACCACCGGCGCCCACAGCCACCCGAAGAGCCCGCGGCTCGCCGCCGCCTCCATCGCGGCCCCCACGCGCTCCGCCTCGCGCCGCATCGCCTCGTGCTGGACCCGATGCGCCCCCGGAGGTCGATCGAGCAGCCCCGCCAGCGCCCGCAGCAGCATCTCCGGGCGGTCACGCCAGCGCGGCGTACCAGCGTCGATCTCACCGGCACAGCGCCCGCCGTGACGCGCGAGGAAGTGGTCCCACGCCACGAAGAACCCCGCAGCCCCGGGCCGCCCCCGCAGCCTCGCCACCGCCCCCGCTGGCTCCTCGCCACGAATGGCCGCCGCCAGCTCGGGCATATCGCGGCAGTGGTCGGCGAGATCCCCGAGCTCGAGGTCCATCTCCGTCGTCACGTTACCCTCGAGCCCGCGCACCAGCGCATCAGGGGCCGCGTCGGGCACCAGCCGCGCGCACATGCAACGCAATACCCTGTCCCCGACCGCCACCGCGAAGATCAGCGGCGCGGCTCCTCGCGTACAAATATCCAGGAACTCGTCCGCCAACTCATCTTGCAACACCCGCAGTCGCGCCGCGGTGTCCCGCGCCGCAGCAGCACGAGCGACCTGGCGAGCGACCATCGACTCGAAGTACGCGACGAGCATCGTCCGCATACGCGCCGGGTTCATCGCGAACCGACGCACCGCCCGCGCGAAGATCGGCGCGACGAAGCCAACCACCGCGATCATCGACGGCCGCGTCGCCCTCGCCGCCGCGATCACGTCGGGCCGCGCCATCAGGATCCGCAGCCGCTCCGCGCTCGGTCGATGCATGATCGACAGCGCCGCCGGCAGGATCCACCTCAGCGGCGCCCGTTGCAGCGCCGGCGTCAAATCGACGTACATGCGCCCCCCCGCCGGCCAGGTCATCCTCGACACGCCCCCCTCGCGCATGAACGGGATCACCAGTTGCAGCACCGAGATCCCGAACGGCGTCAGCGCGGCTGTATTGACCTGGATGTGCCCGAACGACATGAACACGTGGCGCCGCCCGTCGTGCACCTCGGGCCGGGGAAATAGCGTCGTGATCGCCCGCGACTGCAACAGCCACAGCTGCCCGTCCGCCCGCGCCCACTCGAGGTCCTGCGGCATCCCACGAAGCACCTCGGCCCGCCCGGCCAGCTCACACAACACCCGCACCTCCGCGTCGTCGAGGATCGCCGCTCCGCGCCTGTCCTCCGGGACATCTTGCTCGACCGTACCGCCGCCCACGACCCCGACGATCTCGCGGCGCTTGTCCGCGATCCTCCGCTCGAGGATCGCCCCGTCCTGGCGTCGCACGCGGACCACATCGGCGAGCGCGCGCCCCGACACCAGCGACTCGCCGAGCCCCCACACCGCCTCGATCACCGCGACTCCCCGGTGCCCGGTCGTCGGGTCGGCCGAGAAGATCACGCCGGCAGCCTCCGCGTCGATCATCCGCTGCACGACCACCGCCATCGCCGCCTGCGCGCCCGGGATCGCGTGGTGCCGGCGATAGACCACGGCCCTGTCGGTGAACAGCGAGGCCCAGCACGCGCGCACCCTGTCGATCACACCCGCCTCGCCGCGCACATGCAAATATGTGTCCTGCAAGCCCGCGAACGACGCGTCCTCGAGGTCCTCCGCGCTCGCGCTCGAGCGCACCGCGTACGCATGAGCCTCGCCGGTCGCTCGAAACGCCGCACCGACCGCCGCGGCGATCCCGTCCGGCAACGGCAGCTCTACCACCATTGCCCGCAGTCGCGCCGCCAGCCCGCGGATCGCCGGCAGGTCGTCCGCCGCGCACGCGTCGAGCTCCGCGAGCGCGCCCGCGAGCGCTGGGTCGCCGGTGCACGCCTGCATGAACGCCGTCGTCGTCACGCAGAACCCACCGGGCACCGGCAGGCCCGCGCCGAGCAATGCATGCAGCCCGACCGCCTTGCCGCCGGC